>JAFXDR010000082.1 GCA_017521145.1 Akkermansia sp.
CATCATTGCCCACATTGACCACGGTAAGACCACGCTGTCTGACCGTCTCCTGGAATTTACCAACACCATCGGCGAGCGCGACAAGCAGGACCAGCTGCTCGATGCCATGGATCTGGAGCGAGAGAAGGGGATTACCATCAAATCCCACCCCGTCACCATGCGCTATACCGCCAAGGATGGCAACACCTACGAGCTCAACCTGCTGGATACTCCCGGCCATGTGGACTTCTCCTACGAGGTAAGCCGCTCCCTCGCGGCTTGTGATGGTGCCGTGCTTATTGTGGATGCCGCGCAGGGCGTGGAAGCCCAGACCCTGGCCAACATGCACCTGGCCGTGGAGCAGAATCTGGAAATCGTGCCCGTCATCAACAAGATTGACCTGCCCAGCACCAACCTGCCCCAGGTATACCGCCAGCTGGAAGAAATTGTCTGCATCCCCAGGGAAGAAGCCATCCTCTGCTCCGCGAAGGCCGGTATCGGCATCGAAGACGTGCTGGAGGCCATCGTGACCCGCGTGCCTGCCCCCAAGGTTATGGAGGATGACAACCACCTGCGCGCCCTCGTGTTCGACTCCGTGTACGATGCCTACCGGGGCGTGGTATCCTATGTGCGCCTGGTGAGCGGCAGTGTGGCCCGCGGCATGAAAGTGAAACTTTTCGCAACGGATGAAACCTACGAAGTCAAGGAAGTAGGTATCTTCACCCCCAAGATGCAGGCCACGGATGAGCTGCACACCGGTGATGTGGGCTACATCATTGCCAACATGAAGAGTGCGGCCGATGTGAAAATCGGCGATACCTACACCAACCTGGCAGATCCCTGCAGCGAGCCGCTCCCTGGTTTCAAGGAAATCCGCCCCATGGTATTCTCCGGCATTTACCCGGTGGACTCTGCTGATTATGAAGCCCTGAAAGCAGCCATGGCCAAGCTGCAGATTAACGATGCCGCCTTCACCTACATGGGTGAGAGCTCCGTGGCGCTCGGGTTTGGTTTCCGCTGCGGTTTCCTCGGTCTGCTGCACATGGAGATTATCCAGGAACGCCTGCGCCGCGAGTTCAATATGGATGTGATTTCCACCTATCCCTCGGTGATTTACGAGGTGCGCAAGACCGATGGCGAGGAAATCAACGTGGATAACCCCAGTATTCTGCCCGAGCCTCAGGAGATTGACGAAATCCGCGAGCCCATTGTCAAGGTGTTCATCATGATTCCCAGCGAATACATCGGCGCCATCATGAGCATTGTGATGGAGAAGCGCGGTGAGGTGGTTCATACCGAGACCATCGATGATACCCGTGTGATGCTCACCTGCCGCATCCCCATGGCAGAAATCCTGGTGGATTTCAACGATAAGCTCAAGAGCGCCACGCGCGGCTATGGTTCCATGGATTATGAGTACGATGGCTACCAGGCCGCCAAGCTCGTGAAGATGGATATGATGATTGCCGGTGAACCGGTGGATGCCTTCTCTATGATTGTGCATCGCGACCGCGCCGAAGCCGTGGGGCGTGAGCTGGCCACCAAGCTCAAGGATGTGATTCCCCGCCAGCTTTTCACCGTGGCTATTCAGGCCTGCATCGGCGGCAAGATTATTGCCCGCGAAAGTATTTCCCCCATGCGCAAGAACGTGACCGCCAAATGCTACGGCGGCGACGTGACCCGCAAACGCAAGCTGCTCGAGAAGCAGAAGGAAGGTAAAAAGCGCATGAAAGCCATCGGCAAGGTGAGCATTCCGCAGGAAGCCTTCATCAACGTGCTCAAGAGCGGCGACTAAAGCCGGATTCGACATCAACAAAAAAGCCGTGGTGAATCCACGGCTTTTTTCTTTCGTTTATCGTTGGGATTTCAAATCCTGCATGAGCTGCGCGTTGGTGTGGCAGCGTTTCAGGAAGAAGAGCAGGCGCTCCATGGCCTCGGTGGGCTTGTGGTTCGCCAGCCCGCGGCGGATGAGGCGCACTTTCTCCAGCCAGAGCTCGGGCAGAATGAGTTCCTCGCGGCGGGTGCCGCTCTTCAGGATATCCACAGCGGGGTAGATATACATTTCCGCAATGCGGCGGTTGAGCACCAGCTCCATGTTGCCCGTGCCCTTGAATTCCTGGAAGATGAGCTCATCCATGCGGCTGTTGGTTTCCACCAGCGCTGTGGCCAGGATGGTGAGCGAACCGGCACCGCGGGTGTTGCGGGCCGCCGCAAACAGGCGGCGGGGCATTTCCAGGGCGCGGGCATCAATGCCGCCGCTCATGGTGCGGCCGCTGCCGCGCTCGGCGTTGTTGTAGGCGCGTGCCAGGCGGGTGATGGAATCCAGCAGTATCAGCACGTGGCGACCGGCTTCCACGAGCCTCTTGGCGCGTTCTATGGCCATCTCGGCCATGCGGCAGTGCTCGCGCACATTGCTATCGTTGCTGGAGGCAAAAATCTCTGCCCCGGGCAGGGCTCGTTTGAACTCCGTCACCTCTTCCGGGCGTTCATCCACCAGCAGCACCATGAGGTGCAGGTCATCGCCATAGTTTTCCAGTGCGCCCTCGGCAATGTGCATGAGCAGGGTTGTCTTGCCGGTGCGGGGCGGAGCCACAATCAGACCACGCTGGCCGCGCGCCACCGGGGCCATGAGGTCGAGCGTGCGGGTGGTGAAGCGGGAGGGGATGGTCTCGAACGAGAGCCGGTGGGTGGGGTTCACCGCTTTCAAATCTTCAAAGTGGGGGCAGGCGGCTGCCTCGGCGGGCTCCATGCCGTTCACCTTCTGCACCGAGATGAGCTGGTGGCCACGCTCGTATTTCTGGGCCATGCCAGTGAGCTGCGCAAAGGGGCGCAGGCGCAGCTCGGTGATGATGTCTGCCGGCACGTAGATGGCAGTATCGGAAGGCGCCCAGTCGTTATCTGCCGTGCGGATGAAGCCGAAGCCTTTGTTGGTGATTTCCAGCAGGCCGGTGATGCTTTCCGGCTCGCCCACGGGTACAAAGGCACGGCCTTGCGGCTGCGCCTGCTGCTGGAGTTGCTTGTTCTTTGGCTGGAACTTCTGCTGCTTATTGCGGTGGAACGATTCACGGCGAACCTGGCCGCCCTCGCGGCGCTCGCCGGAGTCGTTCTTCTGGTCATTCCCTTGTTGCTGGCGCGGGCGTCGGGTGAAATGCCGGCGGTTGTTGCGCTGCTTCTGCGGGTTCTGGTTCTCTTCTGGTGCGGTCATGGCCTCAGAATAATAAGCAGAAAGTTCAGATGGAATCGAGCGGGCGTGTGACCGCCCGCTCATTTAAGATAAATAAGTGGAATGAGAAATCAGAGCTGCTCAAGCACAGCTTCATCAATCTCGAAGTTGGCGAACACATTCATCGTGTCGTCATAGTCATCCAGCAGGTCGTAAAGTTTCATGACCTTGCGGGCAACAGCCACGTCGGAAATAGTCGTGGGGTTCTGCGGTACGGAGATGAGCTTCATGCCCGTCACGTTCTTGCCGGCTGCGGTCAGAGCTTCGGAAACGGTGCCCAGGTCGGTCGGGCCGCAGGTGAAAATCCACTCGCCGTCCTCATCGCCAGCTTCAAACTCATCGGCGCCGCAATCCATGGCAAGTTCCATGGCGCTGTCTTCGTCCAGCGTGGCATCGATGATGCGCACCTCGCCCTTGCGGTCAAACTGGTAGGAAACCGAGCCGGGGGTGCCCATGTTGCCGCCGTTCTTGGAGAAGATGGTGCGGATTTCGGAGGAGCAGCGGTTCGTGTTGTCCGTGGCCACTTCCACGATGATGGCGGTACCCTCGGGGCCGTAACCCTCGTAGGTTACCTCCTGAATGGCCTCGCCCTGCAGCTCGCCGGTGCCCTTCTTGACAGCGCGGTCAATGTTGTCCTTGGGCATGGAGGCAGCCTTGGCGCCTTCAATGGCCGTGCGCAGACGCGGGTTGGTATCCACATCGCCGCCGCCGCTCTTGGCTGCCAGGGTGATTTCCTTGGAGAAACGGGCAAATACCTTGCCTTTCTTCGCGTCGGCAGCTGCCTTCGTGAACTTAATCTTGGACCATTTGTTATGACCGGACATAGATTGTAGAATATGGGGTTATAAAAAGGGGAAACGCCTGCGCGGGGAACTGCCTGTGTCTTGCTTATGCCGGCCGGCCCATGTGGCCATGCCATTCATTACGCCAGAGTGAAGACCAATCTTCACCGCGTTCCGCTGTGGTGAGCGGGTGCCGGCTGAGCCGGAAAAGAAAAATCGAGCTGACAGGATTCGAACCTGCGACCTCTTCGTCCCGAACGAAGCGCGCTACCAGCCTGCGCTACAGCTCGCTGCTTAAAGCCGGGGCAATTATACATGGAAAATTACCTTTGGCAAGTATAAAATCGTGTGTGTGTGCAAAAATGGCATAAAAAAGCACCGCATGGCGTGGAACCATGCGGTGCATAGGTAATAAGCCAACAGGAGAGAGACGTCAGCCTGTTAAATATAAGAAGGGTTATTCCTTGTCGCGCTTCTTGTATGCCTCGCGCATCTGGTTCTTGTTGACCGCATTGGCATGGGTCTTCTCCAGAGCCTTCTCGGCATCGTACTGCACATTTTCGTCCTTATCTGCAGCGTACTTCTTGAGGATGGTGACCACCCATTCGTGGTCGCTCAGGCCGCCCAGCATGCGGATAATCATCTGTTTCTGCTTGCGGGCCGCTTCCATGGTCTTGAGCTGTTCCTGCAGCTTGGGCAGATCCGGGTGGGTATCGCCCAGGTAGAGGGTCGACATAGGATCGGTCTTATTGATGACATCCTGAATGCCGGAGGTATCGGCAAAGGGATTCTCAAAGCACATAGTGAGCAGTTTTTCGGCATCGGCAGTGCTGCGGGCGCGGTCCTGTTTCAGAATGGTGCTGATGACATCATCTATAATCTTCTGCACTTTGGGCTTGTCCTTGTTGGCCTCCTTCTGCTCCATGACATAGGCCAGGATATCATCATTACCCCAGCAGCCCAGGAAAGAGGGGGCCGTGGTGCCCCAGCCTTTGTCTGTGGCAAGTTCACCCTTGTAGTATTCAAGGGCAGCAGGCGAACAAGCGCGGGCAAGTGTGCCGGTCATGGCAAGATTGCCACGCAGTTTTTCGGGAATGCTGTTGAAAATCTCATCGCCCAAGGCTGCTTTTTCTGCCGGGTCATCCAGCATCATGAGAATGTTGTCCAGGCAGATGATGAGGTTGGGAATCAGGGAATTATCGGCAATGTCGGACTTGAGCAGGTCAATAATCTCCTTGGAATCTGCCGGGGTGACGCGCAGGCCGATGCATTCCCAGATCTGGGCGAGAATCTGGCCTCTCTTCTGCCAGGGCTTGGCCGTCTTTTTCTCTGCTACAACCTTGGCCAGTTTCTTGAGGCTGGCATTGATGCCCTTGGTGTCAGAAATGGCAACGCGCTGCAGCAGCCAGTGGAAGAGCGTGGGCTTAATCTTGACACACTGTTTGCCCATGGTGTCGAAAATCATATCGCGGATGGCGGGATCCTGCTCAGCAGCAAGACCGAGCAGCAGACAGGCGTTCTGAGCCACGCCCTCGGCGCGGGCACCATAACGGGGCTTGTCGTTCTCTCCCTTGACAAAGGGATCCACCACCACTTCCATAAGGGCTTTGGCATCAGCCATGGTGCAGGTTACATCCACACCCTTTCTGGCGGCATCAGAGAGGTTTTCCACAGCCTGTTTGTTGATTTCCTGGGCGCGGCGCAGGAGGCTGTTCGTGTAGTCGATGTGAGCCTGGATGCGTGCGTTCTCGGCTTGTTTCTGCACTACCAGCACAGTACAGATACCCACGGTGACAGCCACCAGGCCGGAGGCAACCATGAATGGAACGGTCTTCCAGATGGGGGTGCGCTGTTCTTCTTCCATGATGGCTTTCAGGTAGGCTTCGCGCTGGGCAAGCTCCTCTTCACTCATGGCAATTTCATCGCCATCTTCTTCGGTGTCACCACCTTCTGCATCGGTCGGAATCTTCTTGGTGGCGGTGGCTACCGAAATTCCCGTCTTCTTTTTCTTCTTGGCAGTCTTGGCAGCGCGAATCTTTTCTGTCGGGGTGGGAGCATCGGGGGATTCTTCCGTGACCAGAGCCTGCGCTACAGCTGCTGCCTTTGCAGCTTCTGCGGCGGCGCTTTCGGCATCAATCTGGGGCTCGTCCGCAGTCGGTGCGGGGTCCGCCGCTGCTGCTTCTGCAGCCTGGGCTTCTGCGGCTTGCATTTCGGCCATCTGGCGGTTGTACTCCTCCATCTGGCGGTTGTATTCGGCCATCTGGCGCTCGTATTCCTCCTGCGCCAGTCGGGCGGCTTCGGCTTCAGCAGCAGCCTGAGCTTCAGCGGCGGCCTGTGCTTCAGCGGCGGCCTGTGCTTCAGCGGCGGCCTGTGCTTCGGCTTCAGCAGCGGCGGTGTCAACAGCCGGGATTACTGCCTCTTCCGGCTCCGGGGCGGGGGCAGCGGGTTTCGGTGCGGCTTTCGGAGCAACTTTCTTGGCGGGTTTAGGGGCAATTGTGCTGCCGTTAGCGCCTTTGAGCTTCAACTGTTTGGCAGGGGCATCGCCGGAGGGGCGCAGGGTGCGCAGGGGAGAGCTGCCGGCCGTGCCAGTGTTCAATTTGGGAGTAGCCATAGTTTGCAGAGATAGTGAAAGATGATACTACGTACTGGGTACTTTTAACATATTATTCGCCGGAATGCAATCATTCATTCCGGTTCAGGTTTCCTTTTTTCGATTTTTTTTGCTATTGGCGCAGGGAAGCGATTTTCAGCCCGAAAGGAGTGGCCATGAGCACCAGGCTGAGGGTATACACCAGCCAGCAGGGCGGGATGATGGATATTGCGGGTGCTGTACAGTAGAACAGGGCGGCGTTCATGCCCGCCGCAGTGAGCAGGGGAATGCAGGCCCACTTGCGCCCGCGTCCCGGCAGCATGAGCAGCCCGGCGGTGCACATGGCTGCGGCAGGTATCAGAATCAGCGCCTGGTTAAAGCCCATCTGCCCCAGTGACAGCAGACAGAGCAGCCCCAGAGGCAGGGTGAGACAGGAAAAAAATGTCCGCTGGCTCAGCGAGGCCACGCGGCAGAATACCAGGGCAATGATGCTGCCGTTGAGCACCCATTCCAGGTGCTGGAGCGTCTGCCAGCCCTGCGGGTCATAGGCATGGAGCCAGGAAAAGACGTGCGGCAGGGCTGCATAGCACATGGCCATGAGCGGCGCACCGCACCACAGACTGGCCGAGGCAATCTGTCCGGCGTAGGCCTGAATCCTGCTGCGGGACCGCCCCAGACTGAGAGCAGCCTGGAGACACTGCGCCATGGCTGCCGTAGTCACCAGCAGGAGCCCGGCGGCAAACACCCCCAGGGGCAGGGCACCGCGCAATTCCCAGAATGAGATGCCGCCCAGGGTCGCGCCTCCGCTGAACGGGGTGGCCTGCGCTGCTGAGCGCAGCACGGCCTGCATCAGCAGCAGAACGGCTACCAGTACCAGCAGGAAGAGGCGGTTGCGCATGGAATGCGGATTTTACAAGGTGATTCCCAGCTGCTCAGGCAGGGCAATGCGGGGACGCTCGGTCAGTATTTCGCCACCGCGGGCACCTACGGCCACCGTGTGTTCGAAGTGTGCGGCCCAGGAGCCATCGGTCGTGACCGCAGTCCAGTCATCCTCCAGCACGCGCACGCGATAGGAGCCCAGGGTAATCATAGGCTCGATGGCCAGAATCATGCCGCGCTTGAGGCGGGGCAGGGGGTAGCTCGGCCGGTAATTCGGAATCTGCGGTTCCTCATGCAGGTGGCGCCCTACGCCGTGGCCCACGTAGTCGCGCACGATACCGAATCCGAAGGGGCGCACGTAGTCTTCAATGGCTCCGCACACATCCATGAGCGAATTGCCCTGCTTCGCTTCGGCAATGCCGCGGAAAAGCGCCTCTTCTGTCACGGCCATCAGGCGGCGGGCGTCTTCGCTCACATGACTGCCCACGCCCACGGTCAGCGCGTTGTCACCATACCAGCCATCCACAATAGCGCCGGCATCCAGACTCACGATATCGCCATCGTGCAGCACGCGGGAACCGCCAATGCCGTGCACAATCTCCTCATTCACCGA
>JAFXDR010000083.1 GCA_017521145.1 Akkermansia sp.
ACCGCCTGACCACCGGTGGTGCGGGCACCCAGCGGAGCCCCCTTCCCCATGCTGGCACGCAGGCGGCGCAAATGGCCGATGTTGCCATCCAGCTGGCTGGCCATGGCCGTGGCGTATTCATGCCCGCTCATGGCATTCAGCTGAGCTTTCACCGCAGCTTCATCACGGGAGTTCACAATGGAGGAAATCTGCGGGCTGGCATTGCCATCGGCCTCCATGGCCTGCAGCGCAGCGTAGAAATGCCGCTGGTTCGGGGTGAGCGAGAGCGTGGCCGCGCTCAGTTCCTTAATGGTGAGCATGCCATTGCTCAAATCCCACAAGTTGGCAGAAACTGTGTTGCCGTTCAGGGTGATGGCAACCTCCCCCATGTCCTCCACCTCATCGAAGCCGAACACAGAGATACTCTCCGAATCATCTGCCGCGTTGGTCACATTGATTCTGGAGCCGTTGGTGAGCGTGAGGCTCTTGCCCGACACCCCGGTATCATTGCTGCCGTTCATATCAATATTGAGCGTGCCGCCCAGCACCGTGAGATTCTCCACATCAGAAATGACACCCGCCCTGGTATCCAGTGTACCGTTGAGCTCCACGGTCACATTCGTCCCCTCGGCAGCGTTGGTCAGCGATTCGATGGTGGTGGTGCCATTATTGATGTTCACCTCTGTAAAATCCGCCAGGTTCACCGAGCCCGTGTAGGCAGCATCAGCCGTACCGAAATCGATACTCTTCATACCGCCCACCGTGCCGGCAGTGGCAGCGGCGGAATTGTTCGAGCCGCCGTAGAGCGTGCCGTTCACCCGGGCGGTATCCCCCGTCATCACAATGGAGGTATTGCCACCCACCTGGTCATTCATACCGGCACCGTACACATCACCATTGATGGTGCCGCCGGAAATGTTAATCTTCGTATCATTGGTCACAGTTGCCGCCGCGGCATCATAAGTACCGCCACCGTAGACATCGCCGGTAATCTCGCCACCAGAAATATTGATTTCCGTGGAATCCACCGTCGATTGCCGGCCACCGGCATACACATCGCCCAACACCGTTGTATCATCACCGGAAATGTTGATGGTAACCTTGCCATCCACATCATTATGGGCGCCGCCGCCAGCACGGATTGCATCCTGCTGCCCCGCCTTCCCCACAGTACCGCCGGTCAGGTTGATCGTCACGCCACCGGCGCCCACCGCCTGGGCAGAATCTGCACCGCCCTCGCCGGATGAATTACCCCCGCGAATCTGCCCCACTGTGCCACCAGAGATATTGATTTCCACCCCGGTCACCTGCCCCGGCGTGTAAGCCGGCAGCGCATTGGTCGTATTATTCAGATTGGCACCGCCATAGAGCCGCCCCACCGTACCGCCGCTGATATTGTGGGTGATTTTGCCGCTTGCCACATCGGAATACTGGAATGTACCCCACAGATTGCCCACACTGCCACCTTCCATGTTGATGGTCACGTTACGTACGTCGGACACACCATCCAGATACGGCACCTGGGCAATACCGCTGTTCACAAACGGAGCCTCATACGGGCCGCTCACCACACCTGTCGTGTTAGTCGCACTGGTGATAGTGGTTACCGTATCAAACAGCGCCTGTGTTCCGGTTCCGCTCACCAGCGTAGCCTCGCGGGTCACCCCCGCCACATCTGCCGGAAGCTGGTACCCGCCCACCAGCTCACGCCGGGAGCCATCCAGATACGCCTGCTTATCCGTTGTTTCATCTGCCTTGCCACTCATCGTGCCGGCCACTACCACAAAGGCAGTCGTGCTCAGCAGTGCCAGTATTCGTTTATTTCTAATCTTCATAATTACTCAGGGCTGCTGATTCTGCACAGCCGCTGGGCACGAGCTTATCGAAGTTAGGCTCCCGAATTCAAGGAGTTAGAAAAACAGTTTGAGTGAATAGTGAATAAGGAATAGTGAATAGTCCGGAATCCTCCCCTTTGCGGCAGAGGCGCAGGGAATGTTACACACTCAGAATGCAGATTTCAAAATGCAGAATGAAAAGAGAGGTCGCGGCTCCCGCCGCTCCGGGTAGACAGATAAGTGCTGAGATGCATCTCAGCGCCTGTTCTGTTTCCTCTGCGCATCGCGCAGGGAATTTTGCACATTCAAAATCAAAATTCCCCACTAGCCTCTTTTCAGGAAAAAGCGCACCATGAGGAAATTCAGCGGCACCACAATCACATACACCGGCAGGGGGAGAAGCGATTCCGGGCGCCCCAGCACCGGCAGCAAGTCCACCAGCCACGGGGTAAGCCAGATAAGCAGCATGCTCAGCGCATCCCCGGCTCCCAGCATGCGGAACGCATTGAGCAGCAGCAGGTGCATCCCTGCATTCACCGCATGGGCAAAAGCAAAGCCAAGCCCCTTGCTCACTGAGCCCTGGGTCTTGAACGTCCAGCGCAGCGAAACGATGTAATTCACCACAAAGCTCACCACATACCCCACAGCGTAGGAAACCGTGAGTGCCAGACCATCTGCCGCTCCCAGCGCAAACAGCCAGTTAATCAGCCAGTACACCCCCAGATGAATGAGTGTGGCCCCCACTCCCACCACAAAAAAACGGGCAAATTCCCCCCCTGTCTGCCTGCATGCGATTGCCATCAAGCCCCTTTCTTTACTTACACCAGCTCCGGTGCAAAGTAGAACTTCAGCAGCTCCATCTGGTCCTCCTTGGTCACCAGGTAGCCATCCTTCGGGTCGAGCCACTGGAAAGAATGAATCGACTTACGGTCAGAGCCGCGCGGGTCGCTGGTCTCCGGGTCACGCAGGCGCCTGGCCAGCGCGGGATTCAGGAGATTCACCAACTCCGTGGTCGTGAGCGGAGGCATAGCGGGAATAATCGCCGGAATCCCCAGCGGAATGCAGCGGTCCACATCGCCCAGAATGCGTTGCGGCAGGTACAACTGGTGATACTCCAGCGGGGCAAAGGGCAGCGGCTTTCTGGAGGAATCCGGATTCAGGAGCGTGGCCAGCAACGGGTTGAATGCCGGGGTCGGGTTGGCAATCTCCGGCAGGTGCACATTCAGCACGCGGCCATACTGGCGGTTCAGCTCGCGATAAAGATTGATGCGGTTCTGCACATAGGCATCCTCGCTGCTCTCCAGCGCGGGCGTATTCTCATCTGCCGTATCGGGCAGCATATCGCAAGTGGTCACAAACACCGTGAGCTCCGGCTTGATATCAGCCAGGTGGTTGATGAGGTAATTCGTGGCACGCGTATCGGACTCCACATCGGCCCGCACGGCAGCCGGTCCATTTGCCACTGCGTTATCCAGATACACCATCATGCGGAACGAGCGACCAAAAGTCAGCTTGAAGTTCTCCTTATCAATCAGGTAATCGAAATAGCGGCGTTTCGTCCAGTATTTGCCGAAAACCGTGCTCGCACCCAGGAATGCTGTTTCGTGTGC
>JAFXDR010000084.1 GCA_017521145.1 Akkermansia sp.
CGCGGGCAGCTTGCTGATATCTATACCCTCGGTGCTGGCTCCGGCTTTGATGAGTTCGCGCGCCACATTGTGGTGCCCGCGCTGCATGGCAAGGGAGAGGGGAGTACGCCCCTTGTTATCTGCCACATCGGGTCTGGCGCCGTGCTCCAGCAGCAGTCTTACCAGCCACAGGCGGTTGCGGTCCACCGCCCAGAGCAGCACGCTGGCGTTGGTGGAATCCACGGCATCGATATCTGCCCCGCGGCTGATGAGCATTTCCGGCACCGAGGTATCATCAGAGAAAGAGGCAATCATGAGCGGTGTGGTGCCCTGCACCTGGCGGCAATTCACATCTGCCCCGGCCTTGATGAGCATCTGGCTCATCTTGTAGTGGCGGTCCCACATGGCTCTGTGCAGCGGGGTGATATCTTCCTGCCCTTTGGCGTTGATATCTGCCCCGGCGTCCAGGAATCTCTGCACGAGGGTCATGCTGTTCTGGTGGGTGACTTCTACAATGAGAGGATTACCCTGGGGGGTGCGGGCGTTGGGATCAGCGCCGGCAAGCAGCAGATCGCGAATCAGCCTGCCCTGCTTTTCCTGCACGGCACGCTGCAGGGCAGTGTCGTAATCATCCTCTGCTATGTCCTTTTCCTGCAGAGCGGCCACGGCTTTTTCCCGGGCGGTCGGTTCCTGGGGAAGCAACACCTTCACCAGCGCTGCGGCTACCAACAGAATCAGGCAGATAGAAAGCAATTTCTTCATGGCGGAATGATATCGTCTTTCCCCGCCGGGGTCAAGCCTTAACGCCGCCCGGTCTTCAGGAGGTTTATCTTGTCGCGCAGCACGGCGGCGACCTCGAAATCAAGCCGGGCGGCGGCCTGGCGCATTTCTTTTTCCAGCCGGGCGATGGTGGCGGCTGTATCCGGGGTATCCTCCCCTTCCCCGGCCATGAGGATGCCGTAGGTATCGTCCGGCTCGTCGAGCTCGTCATCCGGGGTGTAGAGGCGCAGGGTGCTCTGGTCGGCGCGGGAGACGCTGTGCGGGGTGATGCCGTGGGCTTCGTTGTAGGCCTGCTGGATGGCGCGGCGGCGGTCACTTTCCTCTACCAGGCGGCGGATGGAATCGGTCACCACGTCGCAGAAGAGCACGCATTCGCCATGCACATGGCGGGCGGCGCGCCCGGCGGTCTGCACCAGGCTGGTTTCGTTGCGCAGGAAGCCTTCCTTATCGGCATCCAGAATGCAGACGAGCGATACTTCCGGCAGGTCGAGCCCTTCGCGCAGCAGGTTGATGCCCACCAGGATATCCACCTTGCCGGCGCGTAGTTTGCGCAGAATTTCCACACGCTCAATGGCATCTACATCTGCATGGATGTATTCGACCTCCAGGCCTACCTTGCGGAGGTAATCGGTGAGGTCCTCGGCGGTGCGTTTGGTGAGGGTGGTGACGAGAACGCGCTCGCGCACTGCTACGCGCTGGCGGCAGAGCGAGATGGTGTTATCAATCTGACCCTCAAGCGGTAAGAGTGTAATTTTCGGTTCCAGGAGTCCTGTCGGGCGAATAAGCTGCTCTACGATAAGCGGCGTAGCAAGCGCATTTGGAATGAATTGCGAGACCGGGGCAGAGCTGGGATGCGGCGGTACGCGGAGTTCTGAAAGGTGGTGGAAGAAGACACCGCGGAAGCCTTCGGGTGCGTGGGTGATGGCCTGGCTGGCTTCGCGACTGCGGGCGTGGGTGTTGCCGCGTTTTGCCTTGAGCACGGGTATGTAGCTGTTGTTGCCTGCCACGCAGTTCACGTATTCGAAGGGGCCCGGGGTGGCGGATACGTAGACCAGCTGGGCCTGGCGGTTCATGAATTCGTCGAAACGCAGGGGGCGGTTATCCAGCGCAGAGGGAAGGCGGAAACCGTGGTCGATAAGCACTTGCTTGCGGGAGCGGTCGCCTTCGTACATGCCGCCAATCTGGGGTACGGTGGCGTGCGATTCATCGATGATGGTGAGGTGGTCTGCGGGGAAGTAGTCCTGCAGGGTGGAGGGGGTGCTGCCGGGGGCGCGGCCTGCCAGGTGGCGGGAGTAGTTTTCGATGCCTTTGCAGAAGCCGATTTCGTTGATGAGCTCCAGGTCGTAATCGGTGCGCATCTTGAGGCGCTGGGCTTCGATGAGTTTGTTATTCTTTTCGAACCACTCCACGCGCTCTGCGAGTTCCTTGCGGATGGACTGGATGGCCGGCAGGCGTTTTTCCGGGGCGGAGACGTATTGCTTCACCGGGAAGAAGAGGTAGCTTAGCAGGCGCTCCCGCACGCGCCCGGTGCCGGCATCGATGAGGGAGATGGCATCTATCTCATCGCCGAAGAATTCCACGCGGATGGCCTCGCCATCACTCTGGGCGGGATAGACTTCCACCACGTCGCCGCGCACGCGGAAGCGCCCGCGCTGGAAATCGTAGTCGTTGCGCTCAAAGAGCAGCTCAGCCAGGCAGGCCAGCATGGCATCGCGGTCCATCTCCTGCCCCACGTGCAGTGAGAGGGTCAGGTTGCGGTAGTCTTCCGGCGCACCCAGACCGTAGATGCAGGAGACGGAGGCCACCACAATCACATCGCGCCGCAGCAGGAGAGAACGCATGGCATTCAGGCAGAGGCGGTCGATTTCCTCGTTGATGGCGCTGTCTTTTTCGATATAGGTATCGGTGCTGGCGATGTAGGCTTCCGGCTGGTAGTAATCGAAGTAGGAGACGAAGTATTCCACCGCATTGTGCGGGAAGAAGGCCTTGAGTTCCGAGTAGAGCTGGGCGGCCAGGGTCTTGTTGTGCGAAAGTACCAGCACCGGGCGGTTCTGCGCGGCGATGAGGTTCGCCATGGTAAAGGTCTTGCCGGAACCCGTGACCCCCAGCAGGCATTGGTGACGGTTACCCGCCTCAAGCGATTTGAGAAGCTTGGCTATGGCCTGCTCCTGGTCGCCCGATGGCTTGTAATCTGTTACCAGCTGGAATAATGACATACGCTCCGCCTCCACCCTACCCCACTTCACCCGCCAAGTCAAGAAAAAGCCCCGGAGGCCTGATGCCTCCGGGGCTGAAAAAATGGGATTTCATTCCCCCATGTGCCAACCTTGCGGCCATTGCCGATGCCTCCGGCGAATACAATAACAGCTATTTCAATGCCAACGCCACCCTGGGCTACCGCATCAACTTCTGACGCAGGTAGTTCCTGCACACCGTAAACCAGCGGGGGCGGCATCAATATGCCGCCCCAGCCTGCTTTCTGCTCGAATCCGCATATATGAAAACATAATTGCATGAAATGCACCCTTTTCATGCAATTATGTTTTAATTATACTTGCCAAAGCCAAAAGCTGGATGTATACTCGGTGCTGATATGGAAAGCGGTATGCAGATATTCAACCAGATGGATCTGAATGCGTTGCTCCACCAGATCAACCCCTGGTGGAAAACCGGTCAGGGCGCAGATAAATTGCCCTCTGTACAGAGAAAGGCCTTTCATGAAGTGCTGCGCTGCATCACTCACCCGCAGCTGAGGAGGTTTGCCGTCATCAGCGGTGCCCGGCGCGTGGGGAAGACGACAGTGATGCGCCAGCTGATTGCCCATCTGCTGGCGCAGGGCATACCGGCAAGCAACATTCTCTATATCTCCTTTGACAACCCGGTATTCAAATTGAGCGGGCTGCATGCCGTGCTGGAAACCTACCGCCAGTTCATTTACCGGGGAGGGCCCTGTTATTATTTCCTCGATGAAATTCAGTATGCAGAAGACTGGTCGCTCTGGGTTAAAACCCTCTATGACCATTACCCGGAGGTGCAGGTTGTAGCCACAGGGTCGGCCAGTCCGGCTCTGGAACGCGGCGCGGCAGACAGCGGCGTAGGCCGCTGGCGTGTGTTCCGCATGCCTACACTCACCTTCCGCGAATACTGTGCCATTCAGGAAATCCCCTACCAGCCGGCAGAGCTTCCTGCGCTGGAAAACCTGCCTTCTCTGCATCCATCCGAATCAGCCATGCTGATGATGCAGCTCAGCGATTTATCCCCCCATTGGTATCACTATCTGCAGCAAGGTGGCTTCCCGGAGCTTCTGCAACTCCACAATCAGGAGGAAGTGCAGAATATATTGCAGGAAGATGTTGTGGATAAAGTCCTGAAGCGGGATATACCCGCCCTTTTCGATGTGCGGAATCCGGTGCAGCTGGAAAAGATATTCCTCTATCTCTGCCTGCACAGCAGCAGCATTGTGAATCTGGACACCATGAGCAGCGCGCTGGGAACATCCAAACCCACCCTCTCCAAGTACATCCGGTACCTGCAGGAAGCCAACCTCATCTACATTGCCCGCAATCTTTGCGCCACAGGAAAAAAGGGACTCACGGCCCAACCTAAAATCTATGTAGCCGATGCCGCCTTGCGAAACGCCTGCCTCATGCGCTTTGCCCCGGCAGGAAGCGAAAGCGATTGGGGAGCCACCGTGGAAAGCACCGTCTACAAACATTTCCAGGCAAGCTATTCGCAGCAGGGCGAAGTAGGCTTCATCCGCAGCAGTAGCCGGGGCAGCAATGAAATTGACATCGCTCTGGAACTCCGGAGCGGCAAACGCATCTTCTGCGAGGTGAAATACCGCAACTCCACCGAGCTTTCAGCGCAGGAAGCCATCATCCGCCAATGTCACGCCACCCCCGATGCGCTGGCCATTCTGGCCACCAAGCATCCCCAGGACTTTGGGATTTCAACTGCTTCCGGCAGTGCGCCGCTCTTCCGCATACCGGCGCATGCCCTCTGTTATCTATTGAACTGAAGGCATTTCCATCCAGAATCCGCATATATGAAAACATAATTGCATGAAATGCACCCTTTTCATGCAATTATGTTTTCATTATCGATACGGGACAGGGAATCAAATGCGATATACAACACATCTATATACTGTATATGATTGATGATAAACAAAAAGCATGCTGCGGAAGGTTCGCAGCATGCTTTTAATGGAAGGGAATTTTGATTCGCTTTACTTGCCGTAGATTTTGAGTTCAGCCACGGAGCTGCCTGTACCATCGAGGGCGGCGGTGGAGAAGAAGCGCAGGTAGCGGGCTTTCTGCGCAGCGGGGAGGGAGATTACCTGCTCCACCGGGTTGGCACGCAGGTTGCCGAATTCACCCTCGGCTGCCTTGGTCCAGGTGCTGCCATCGGTGCTGAGCTCTACACAGTAGCGGCTGGTCATGCCCTGGGTGCTGCCATCCTGGCGGGGCAGATAGGCAAAGCTGCTTATTTCGTATACTTTCTTCATATCAACCACGAAGTGCGAGGGGCACCTGGCGATTTCCCACATGGTTTCAGGCTTGCCGTCGAAGGCGAGCGGGGCTTTTTCGGCAGCGAAGCCGCTGTAGCTCCAGCCGGCACTGGGGAGCGGTTTTTCGGCACTCTCTGCGGCGGCTACCGGCTCGGGCCGGGTGACACCCGGCATGCAGAGCAGGGAGAATTCCGAAATGCAGGGCACGGCTTTGCTGCGGGTGATGGTGAGGCGCAGGCGGTCGGTGGTTACCGGCTCGGGCAGCCAGCGCAGCACCTGGTGGCCGATGGTGTGGCCCTTGCCGCCGCGCACGCCATCGAAGTGGTCTTCCTTTTCACCGGGCTGGCCGGGCTCCACGATGGTTTTCCAGTTGCCATCCACCATGGCTTCGACCTGGAAAGCCTCGACACGCTGGCCCAGGCGAATCTGCTCGCGCAGGCGGATCACATCGAACGTGGCGGGGGATTCCAGTTGAATTTCCACCTGGGGGGACTTGTCGTCCTCTTCCGGGCACCAGTAGCTTTCAATCCTGCCATCGGACAGTCTGGAGGCGTTGAACTTGCGGGCTCGCACCGAGCTGGCTCTGGCTCTGGCCTTGCGGGCGAAATCCCTGGCCAGCAGCTCGCGGCGCATCTTGCCAAAGGCCTGGAGGGAGGCCACATCTGCCGGGTCGAGCTGCCCATCGCGGTTCGGGGCCAGGTTCAGGATGAGATTGGCACCGCGGCCCACGCTGCTGAGGTAGACCTGCATGAGATGCTCAGGCGATTTCACATGCCCCCCCTGCCCCGGGTGCCAGAACCAGCCGCGGTGGTTGATGGGGGTATCGGCCTCCAGGCAGATCCACTTGTTGTTGCGCACGTTCCAGAGGGGGTAGTGGCGCGCAAAGCCTTTTTCGGAGCCTGCCCAGGTGGCATCTCCACGGCCAGCGGCTCCCCAGATGATGCAATCCGGCTGCAGGGAGCGTATCAGCCTGACCACGCGGGCGTAGTTGTAGTACTTGTCTGCCTGGCCGATGTTGCGCCTCTCGCGTGCGCCGCCGTAGTAGCCATCGCCTCCCATGGCGCCATCGAACCAGATTTCAAAGATGGGGCCGTATTTGGTGAGCAGTTCTTTGATTTGCTCGTAATAGACTTTCAGGTAGCCCGGGCGGCCGTATTCGGCGCAGTTGCGATCCCAGGGGGAAAGGTAGGTGCCAAAGGCGAAATCATGTTTCTGGCAGGCATCGGCGAACTCGCGCACCACATCGCCCCTGCCGCCTTTCCACGGGGAGCTGGTGATGTTGTGATCCGTGGATCTGGTGGGCCAGGTGCAGAAGCCGTCGTGGTGCTTGGCGGTGTAGATCATGCCGCTCATGCCGGCTTCCTTGAAGGTGCGGACAATGGCTTCCGCATCGAAATTGCCGGGGTTGAACAGCTCCGGCGATTCATCACCATAGCCCCACTCGCGGTTCGTGTAGGTATTCAGCCCGAAATGCACAAAGGCGTACCACTCCATACGCAGCCACTTGACCTGCTGGTCGGTGGGCACTGGGCCATAGGGCTTCGGTGCGTCTGCTCCCAGGCTTGTATTCCACCCGAGCAGCAGCGCCATACAAAGTCTTATGAGTTGCTTAGCCATAACTTATATTCTACCAAAATACCCTGAATTATCAAGCGAAAAATTCCGCGCGGTGTCAGATTGCCCCAAAGATTTTATGAAAAGAAGCCCCCAGCCCGATGCATGGGAATCCCTGGCGTTCCGCCAGAAAGTACGAAGTATATCATTGCGGGCGAACGCCCGCGGAACTTTATACTTCGTACTCCAATATTCCTGTAATTGACAGATTCACCGCACACGCCGCTTATTTCAGCCACATGCGGGCGGCATCATCGGCAGATTTACCGAGGATGCTGTCCGGGTCGAGCGAGCGGAGCTGGTCAATGAGGGCTTTCATCTGCGGCTGGCCCTGGTCGCCAGCGTGGCGGCGCAGCAGGCCAATCATGATGCAGCAGATCTGCTGTTTGTGTTCCGTGGTGAGCATGGGGTGATCCATGAGGGCTTTCATTTCCGCCATGGTGGCCTGCCAGTCCTTGGTATCTGCCGAGATGATGGCGGCCTCCGGCAGGTTCAGGGTGACGAATTTATGCATGCCGGAGGAATCGCCGGGGTCGGCTTCCTTGATTTTCTTGGCGACGTCGCGCGGTTGGCTTATCCCGGGAACAGCCGCAGCCTGGCCGAGCAGGCGGGCTTTTTCCACACCACTGGCGTTTTCTGCCTTTTTGAGCAAATCGCGCTGTGTGGCGGCGGCTTCCATCACCGCGCTGATGCGTTTGGCAACTGCCTTGGGGTTCTTGCGTTCGTTGTATGTGATGCATACATCGGCCAGGCGGTGACCTTCCTTATTATAGAAAATGAAGGCCGGGTAGGCATTGGGGAAGCTCAGGTCAAAGTTTTCGAAGCGAGCCTTGTTGGTTTCGTTATCTTTCTTGCTGGAGACATTGGGCACCCCCAGCGTGAGGAGCACAACCCTGCCCAGTGCTTTCTTGATGGCTGCGTGCTCCATCATCTGCTTGGCGGTGCTCTTGCTGTATTTATCCCAGTCTTCGGCATAGGTGCAGATGACGTAGCCATCATCGGTGACGCGGGATCTGGCATCGGCCACGGAGTTGGCCCTGGTGTAGGCCGAGGCGCTCAGGGGCGTGAGCAGGAGGAGGAGGGCGGTGGTGAGGAAAATGTTTTTCATGATTTCAGATGAAAAGGTTATGGATATAAATCAGGCAGCCGGGTTGCCGTAGACATAGATGCCGTTGAGGTGGAAGAATTCCGGACCACCCGGGCGCAGGATGCGTACGTATTTGGCCAGCGGGCGCTTGCCATCCAGGTCGCTGCGCATCATCTGCCCTGAGAAGGCCCCCAGCTGGCATACATCGCTCCAATCTGTGCCGTTCTCTGATACCTGAATCTGGAGATTGGCCAGGCGCCCCTGGTTCTGGAGCGAAACGAGCACAATGCCGGTCATGTGCACCTGGCGCGGCAGTTGAACAACCACGTAGGAATCTTCTTCCTTTTCGGTGTGGAATGAGCCGCCTTCCGGAGTGAGCACGCCGGGATGCTCATGCGGTTTATCCCATTCGCAGGTGGAGCTGGTCCAGATCATGCCATCGGCAGAGGCGAGTTTGCCGGGGAAGCCTTCAATCCGCGGCATTTTGTATGGCGATTCTTTCTTGGAACCGCCAGCGCGCTTGAGCATTTTGGCAAGGGATTGGAAGGAGCTGAGGTCGCGGTTGGTTTCGGCAGAGACAATGACGGGAGCCAGTACTTTGCCGCGTTCCTCGGCGGACATTCTGCGCCCCTTGCTAAGTGCTTTAATCGTGAGCTGCATGCGTTCGGCATTAGCGGCTTCATCGAGCTTTTCGCCCAGCATGTTACCCCAGTTGAGCACGGCAGGGGCATACAGGCTGTTGCCGGCGGTAGCTCCCAGCACTTCTGCATAATAAGCGCAGACCTTCTGAGAATCCTTGTCGAAGCCCAGCAGGGCTGCCTGTTTATCTGCCAGCTCTTCAATCCGCCAGCGATCCGGCCCCATGATCTTGACATTCTGCCAGAATGTCATGTAAGCTTTCTGGAGCTGCTCGGGATTCAATACCTTGGACAGGCCCTCAGCCAGGCCATGGTGCATGTGTTCTGCGGCAATTTCCGGATAGAGGGAGACCAGCTCCTTGCATATGGTATCGTTCAGCTTAAGCCATTGTTTGGCGGTGGCGGCGGTATTTTTTTCGAGAGATTCGCGCCACTCACGCCAGGCCATCCAGTTGCGCGGTTGTTCTTTCGCTGCCTTTTCATAGCAATCGGCAGCTTTCACAAAATCCCCGTTGGCGGCATGCACACCAGCCATGACCCGCAGTGTGTCTGATACTTCTGTCTCTTTTTTCTGCTTGTCTGAGTACAGTTCTGTGGCGGCATGCAAGGAGGAATACTTATGCACACGGCGGAATACCTGCCAGTGCAGGCCGCGCTGCCAGGAGAGAGAGTATGCCGGGGTCCAGGTATCGCCGACCAGCACGATGAAGGAGCAGTGGGCCGGTTCACCGGCTGTCATGGCAGGCACGCCATTGGCCAGGGCTGCAAAACAGCCAAAGTGCGACAAACTGCCACACACGCCACCAATATGGTAGGTCATGGCCTGGCGGTTCTCGCCCAGGTTGCTCTCAAACGGTGCGTAATACAGGGGCCCGTGGATGGAGTCGCCGTAGATGTTGTTGAGGCGGTAGGAACAGCGCCAGCAGGAGCCGGAGTAGCGGTCGGCCGGCAGGTGGAAGTTATCCAGCGCCCAGGTGAGACTGGCTATGGAGCCGAAGGGGTTATCCCCCTTGCAGCCGCACACCATGCGGCGCTGCCACATGGGCAGATTATCGAATACTTTGTTGAGGCGCTCGTCTTTCCAGGCGTTGATGTAGAAGTTGGCGCGTTCCACGGCATCCTGCTGGTTCCAGCCGGATTTGGCATATTCCAGCGCCGTGGCGGTGGCGATATCGCGCACCATGCGGTTCTTGAGCATGTCCGGGTGCTGCTTGTATATCTTCTTGATGATGGAAAGAGCCATGCCCGGGCGCACGCATTCGCCACTGAAGGCGAACTGCTCCAGCCAGTCCGGGTCGCCACCGATCTGCTCCATCAGCCTGCGGCCACCTTCATCTGCCGCGCTTTCGCTGAAACGGTGGGCACATTTGCTTTCTCCTTCATAGCGGGCCACGCTTTCCCGGGCTTTCTCAAAATTCCATTTAACGGCGGCACTGGAATCCCCCTTCTCCATCTGCGCCTTGCAGGTTTCAAATTCTCTCCGGGCTTTATCGAGCTGGCTGTTATACTCCACCTCCAGGCTGGTCACTTCTTCCTCACTGCGAAGTTCGGCATCTGCCACTACCCACTGGGCCAGCAGCAGGCGGTTTTTGGGCTTGCGGACAAATTTCTTAGCCTCGGCAGTGGTGCCTTTGTCCAGTTCCCTGGCAAGCGCTTCGCCCACTTTGGCGCGCACCTTGGCGCAGTCTGCCCATTCCTCGCCTTTGATGATACCTATGTTCTTGATAACCATGGGCACATCACCGATATCCTCCGTCACCACCCTGGGAGCGGGTTCCTGTTTTGCCGGAGCCGGTTCTTCTGCAGCCGGGGTGGGTTCTTCTTTTACGACCTCAGGTTCAGGTGTTGTTTCCTTTACCGTCTTCCTGGGCTCCTCTGCAGCCACTTTTCTGGATTTGGCTGCCTTGGCCTTTGCTTTTCTTGAGCCTTTTTTTACTACTTTCCTGCCGGTGATACTATCCGGCAGATATTCTTCTATCAGCTCCGGTTTCACCAGGTAGATGCTGCCACCCGTGATGACGAGCAGCATAATGACCATGACAAATGCTTTCATTGCGGAATTCGGGGGGAAAGGTTTATACGAAATCGATGCTCCGCATACTAGCATTATTTCCTGCGCAACTCAAGCAAAAAGAAGTTTCCGGAACCCGCGGCTTTACCTTGACATTGCAGGCAGAATCGGGCATCATGGGGCGCATGTATATCCCCACGCAGGAAGAACGCTACAGCAAGGTGGCCAGGCTCACCTTGCTGCTCTGTGTGCTGCTTCCCCCGGCAGTGGTGATGTGGCTGGCCGACATTGCCGACCTGGCCACCTGTGCCTACGCCTTCCTGCTGCCGGTGGCCATGCCGCTGGACTGGCTGGGATTCAACAAGGTGGCCGCTCTGTGCATCTCTGCCCTGCTGCAGGGTATCGTGTTCTTCTGGCTCTGCGTGTCCAGAAAACTTTCAGCCAAAACCAAGTGCACCATCGCCGTCACCTGGGGTATGAGTTTTGCTCTCATTCTCAGGCTTCTGATTGCCTTTTCCATCTACCGTGCGGTGAAAGGTATGTAATTTACCGGCCTGCTGACATAAGTCGCGTATATTTTCGTTGACTATGAGGGGCATATCGGGCAGAATACCGCACCTCATGCGTTTCCCCCTCATCCTTATCAAGAACGGCAAAGATGCCTACCCCGAGCTGATCACGGCACCGTGGCAGCTGGGGCAGCCCGGGCTTGATGTGCTGCAGAAGCGCGATGTCTGGGTGGGGGCCTCCTGCTATATGGATGGTGTGCACAGCCGGCTGACTGAAGTGAAGAGCAAACGCAAGGGGAATTTCTGGGAAAGCCTGCTCCACCGCAAAGACCCCGCCTATTGGGGTATCAGGATTGAATATACCGTGCCCAAGGGATACGACCTGGATCTCATCAAGATGGAGCTCATGCAGGCCGTGGAGCAGGATGAAATGAATCTCACCGAATTCTATTCCCCGGAATGCATCACCTACCTCATCAACCGCTGCAACAACTTTGCCGAAATTCTTGTGGTGGGTTGCCTTACCGGTATGTGGGAGGCAGATAACTCATCTGCCCACCTCCCTGCCCTGGTTCCCAGCCTGGAGAACCGCGACTGCATTCCCTGCGTGACCGCCCCGGACTACAATGGCCCCCTCAGCATGGAGAATATCGCTCAACTGGCCACCAGGGTCATCTTCACAGAACACAGCGGGCTCTTCGAGGAAATTGCCTCAGCGGAGTAAAGCCGCTATCTTTTCCGCAATCTGCCGGGGGGTATCCCCTGCCCCCGCCACAATCGGGGTCAGCCATTTCTCACGCCGCAACCAGGTGCGCTGCCGCTTGGCGTACTGCCGGGTTGCCAGGCTTATCGCTGCAGAGAGCTCAGAACGCGTCAGCCGCCCTTCCAGGTAATCCTGCACCTGGGATAACCCAAGTGTCTTTGAAGCCGTTGCAGAGAGCGTCAGACCCCGCAAAGCAGCTACTTCTTCAATGGCTCCCTCACGCAGCATCTGTTCCGCACGCCGCGCTATGCGGGCATCCAGTTCCTCCGTATCGCGCACAATGCTGAATCCTACCCCCCGCGGTTCCTTCCAGTTATCCCGCCAACAGGCCAGCGGCTTGCCGCCCAGTAACACAATTTCCAGGTTGCGCACGACATAGCGTTTGTTCTGCAAATCAGTAGCTGCAGCTCCTTCTGCATCGACTAAACGGAATTTTTCTACTAATTCCTCCAGCGGAAGTGCCTCCAACTCTGCCCGAAGTGCAGAATCGCTCGGAGGCGCAGGGGAAATTCCGTGGGATATGAACTTAACGTAAAGTCCTGAACCTCCTGTGTGTACGGGTAGCATGCCACCTTTTTGCATCGACGCTGAAATTTGCTCCGCGCGCCGCGCATGTTCGGCTGCATCATTGTTCTCCGTGGGCTCCATGAAGCCTATTAAATGATGTTTGACCCGCTTTTGCTCGTCAAAAGTAGGGGCAGCTGTTATAATCGGCATCTTTTTGTAAACCTGATAGGCATCCGTACTGATAATTTCGGCATTTCCAAGCATTTCAGCCAATTCAACCGCCACCGCGCTTTTTCCGCTTCCCGTAGGGCCGAGAATGAATATCGGTGCCATTGTTCCATGTGGAACATTTATGTTACACAGGTTCGCCATATTTATTAACTCCTTTAGTACCAGGTAATAAGGTTAATACGAATAATAAAACAGAAATCGAATCTACGAGCAACTGTAAGAGATGTATGTAGAAATTATCTAATCTAAACGACTCAATATCAATAGATTGCAAATCCAGGTCAGAAGAGAGAATTTCCTGCACAAACCAGAAAACAATCCAGGCAAATGCGACAGAAACAAGGAAATAGTATAAAGAAATCCACCAAGCGCTCCAGTTAACATCGTGTAAACGGCGTACAAAAACCGATAACATAGGCATCGCCAGATAGAAAATGACAACTAACTCGATGATAATGAATAAATAACCAAATAAAGGAAAAAGAAGAAAAGGGAAAATTGAAAAAAGAGATCCGATAATCGTGGTCGACCAATATTCCATCCGCCCTGCCCTGCCGGCAAAGCGAGCATAATTATCCTTTCGCAAACAATAGCGAAAAGAACGCCATGCTTTGAGAATAAAATTATCACAAGGAACTGATGGTAAGTTAGACATGAGAAATTCAAGCAGAGAAACCTAAAGGATACTTTCTACTGGGACCATATTGATTTGTACCTTTGTTACTGTTGATAAAAGAAGCAACAAGAAAGAAAAGTCTGATAATTTCTAAAGCAAAATTGATCAAGGCAGCGAGTTGAAGCAAAATAATAAATGCAGAATCGGGATGCGAAAAAACTATATCTGCTTTATCAAAATGGGCATAAGCATTACCTGTCTCTATGTAAAGATAAGTGGCAGCCATTTCAATCACGAGAATGAAAGCCAAAATCCAGTAAATTTTTACCCAGGTCCCGGAAAATCCTATATCGTGCAGACGGCGCACAATCAAGAAAAGATGAGGAAAGAAGAAATATAAAAAGACCAATCCAACACCTATATAAGTAATAATGCTCTCGAGTAGAAAGGCGAGCGCAACAAAACTGATGGAAAATAAAGCATAGCTCCAGAATTCCTTTCTTGTTGCTCTACCTCTCCAGGAGAAGTAACGATTTCTCATAACAAAGAGAAAATTGTTCCACATGGAACCTGTAGCTGGTCGTACCCGATATCCGCAATGAGGGCAGATTTCTGGTAAGAATTTCTCCTCCAATTCAAGTTGCATTCCACATTTTTCACACGGAAGATTCAAAACTGGAACACCCGGCAGACTCCCCTGCCCTGCTGCAGAACTCTCTGTTTCTTCCATCATATTCAATTAAATTTTCTTCAAGAATGCACACGGACCAAATTTATTTGAACCGGGATTGCTTGGAAGAAGCATCATGATGAAAAGGTAAATTGAAATCAAAATATAAAAAACGGAGGAAGCACCAAGTATGAAGACTGAAGAAACATACTCCTCTAATGGCAAATTCTCAACAGCTTGACCAAAATTTTCTACATTACTGATTTGCCATACGAATGCTGCTCCAGAAATATATACCATGATTAGTGAGCAAGTTGCCAGGACAACCGAAGTTGCAGTTCGTCCAATATCATGTAAACGACGAACACTCACAGCAAGAAAAGGAATAAAAAGAATAATCCAGATAATAAAATCAATGCTCATTGCAGTCAGCACAGGAGTTGAGCATAAGTATTCCTTTATGTAAGTAAAGAAGTGTGCTTCATTCTCTTTCTCTTCAAGCATTTTTTCAAAAAGAGCACTTTCCTTCAATGTAATGAACTCAGTCATCTTATTGCACCCCATTTTAATAATGGTCGAGAATAAGAAAAACCCCCAGAATTCTGTTCGTGTTGCTCTCCCTTTGAAATTGGTAAAATTTTTCATTCCATGTACAAATGCACCCCACAATCCCAGGTCATTACCGTGGATCCATTTGGTACAGTGGGGGCATTTATTCGGAACTGATTTTTCCTCAATTTCCTTCTCACAATGTGGACATTGAATTTCATTGTTCCACGTGGAACAATCTGCAGAAACGAGAACTTCACTGAGCGGCCGCCAATTACTATCGCCCGCGGCAGCTGCAAGTGTATCGTCATGAATAACACCACACGCCTTGAGAGAATTTAAATCCTCGGATGTATATGGACCCTGAGGTTTTTTATCGGAATCAAGATAGTAATAAGACATAGACCTGAGCGATTATACAACGTGTTTTGCATTATATCAAGAATTATTTTCATTCATTATAAATATTCATAATTCACTTACATTACTACAGATATAACTTTTCATAATTCAGTATCATTACACCTTGATTCTAATAAAAGAAAACCCCTGACTTTCCGGAGAAAATCAGGGATTCGATAAGATTAACCGCCATGCCGTCAGTGGTGAAAGAGCCACGTTCCCTGTAATCAGGTGGGTGCGGAGCCTGGGTCGTCTGAGGTATCCATTGGACGGAACATAATACCCATATAAGCTTGATGCCCCATGTAGTTCTATAACGGTCCGGGCCTGTGAAACCACGCGTCACGAACACAGCAGCTGATTATTTATATATCACAGGAGCATGAAATTTGCAAGAAATTTTGCCAACAAAATTGTTCCACGTGGAACACGGAAAGAGGGCTATTGAGGTGTACATTTCATTGACAAATGAGTGCAAAACGTGTAGAATGCGTGCCAGAATTATGACTATACCTAAGTTACTTTCGGAACAGCTGACCACCGCACTTCGCGCAGTATTGGGAGACGCACTTCCTGCCGAATTTGCATCCACGGTTACGCCCTCGCAGGATTTACGGTTTGGAGATTACCAGAGCAACGCTGCCATGATGCTTGCCAAGCAGGCTCGCATGAACCCTCGAGCCCTGGCTACTGAGGTAATTGAAAAATTCGGCGAATCTGAAATAGCCACGCTGGAAATTGCCGGGCCTGGTTTTATTAATTTCCGCGTCAAGCCAGCATATTTTGCCACACGCACACATGGAATGCTGAGCGATGAACGCCTGGGTGTTTCACTGGTAGAGAATCCGAAGACCATCGTCATTGATTTTTCCGCCCC
>JAFXDR010000085.1 GCA_017521145.1 Akkermansia sp.
TTAAGGTGAAATGCAAGCCTAAAATCAGGACTGGAGGCAGAGCGCCTCATCTGCCAGAAGCTTGCATCCGCGCAGATCCAGCTTGCCCGTGGGCAGCACCGGAATGGATTCCACCGGCACCAGGTACTTGGGTGCCCAGAGAGCCGGCACGCTCATCTCAACCAGCATGGTGCGGATAGAGGAAAGGATTTCCTTTTCCTCAGAGCTGCGCTGGTGCTGCGGTAGCGCCGAGAGCAGAACCAGGGCCTCACCCTTCTGCGGGTCGCTCACCCCGGCAATGGCTATCTGGACACACTCCTCGTTGCTCAGATTAAAGCCACGGGAAAGCGCCAGTTCCACGCCCTCGTGGGGCACCATCTCGCCGCCTATCTTGGAGAAGCGGGAAAGGCGGCCTCCCAGGGTAATAAAGCCGTTGAGATCCATCTGGCCGATATCACCGGTCTTGAACCAACCGTTGTGGAAGATTTCCTTGTTGAGTTCCGGGCGGCCGATGTAGCCGCTGAACACATTAGCTCCCTTGAACCAGATCATGCCGCGTTCCGTAAGGGGAAGTTCCTTGGTATCATCGTCCACATCGGTAATGCGGATAGCAATGCCGGGCAGCATGGCACCCACACCGGGCCGCACCCGCGAGGGCACATAGAACTTCATATCCGGGCCGGGTTCCAGGTCAGGCATGTTGGCGGCCACCACCGGGGCGGTTTCCGTGAGCCCGTAACCCTCCATCGGGTACACGCCGCACTTCTCAATGAATTCCTGCTCCAGATCCGGCTGCAGTTTCTCTGCGCCCAGCACAAAGTAACGCACACTGGCAAAGGTATTGGCCTCGGCGCGGCGCAGCATGGCACGCGCAAAAGTGGGCGTGGCGCAAACCAAGGTAAGTTTGTACTTCTGGATGAGTTCGTTAAGCGTGCGTGCATCCGTGGGGTTCGGGTAGGAACACACCATGCAGCCGGTGAGCATGGGCAGCATCATGTTCACAGTCATACCGAAGCTGTGAAAAATAGGCAAGCTTGCCAGGAAGCGGCAATCGGTCAGATCCAGACGGCAGGCGCACTGCGCCGTATTGGCCAGCACCATGCGGTGGGTCAGCACCACACCCTTGGGCTCGCCACTGGAGCCGGAGGTAAAGAGTACCACCGCCTCGTCGTCCTTCTTACGGGAATCGGTCTTGTACATGGCGCAGATTGCCTTGGCAGGCAGGGTCTTGGCCATCAGCACATGCGAAATGAGCGTGAACCTGGGTGTCTTCTGCAGCAGGTCTTCCACCAGAATGAGCTGGTCTTCCGGCGGCCAGGGGAACTGCGGCAGCTTCTGCATGAACTTGCGCGCGGTAATGAATGTCTTGAGCCCCGCCTGGCGCACCGTGCTCTCAAATGCTGCGGCAGAGGTGGCATAGTTAATCATGACCGGCGATATGCCCGCCAGCAGGCAGCTCAACGTGGCAATCACACCGCCGGCCCCGGGCGGCAGAATCACGCCTATGCGCTTATCACCGCGTCTGGCAAGGATTTTCGCCACTGCCATGCTCACACCCAGAGCCTTGAAATGCGTGAGGACACCGCCGGTCATGCCATCCACAATCTCCACATTCGGATAACGCTTGAGCGCATAGACCAGATTGGTGGTCAGCGAGGTATCCAGCCAAGGCTGGGCTGCGAAAAATTCCGCGCCCTTTTCGAGCCAGGCAGCCATGAGACGCTCCCCTGTCTGCGGGCCGGAGGCCAGCTTCGGCATAATGCAGAATTCCTCGTGGCAGGCGGGGTCTTCCACCTCACGGTACAGGGTCTGGATGCTGTTGCCATAAAAGCCCAGGAACAGGGGGATGGGAGAAATATGCAGACTGCCCACGTGGCGGAGGAAAGGAGAAGGCACATCACTGTAGGTTCCGCGCCATTTAGCCACCCTGCCCGGCAGGAACACCACGCTGACCCCGGAGTTCAGGTAGCCCAGAATCTGCTCGCGCACTGCAAGAGAAGTCGTCTTGCGGAACTCGAAATATTCCACACTGGCCCCCAGTTTCCTGAGGGTGGTCATCATCTCTGCGCTCGGCATGAAAGTGGAATCCACCAGATAGCACACCTTGCCACTGAGCAGTTTGTGCAGAGCCCTGGCCGCCGCAACAGACATGCGGTTGGGCATGTAGAACCCCGGCGTAACGATATTTTCTTTTCCGTGTATGATAAGATTCGACATATAATCTATAGAGTTCAGCGTTTCAATTCTTCAGCAGCAGGAGCAAAACCAGCAGCAGCAGCGGCTTCCAGCAGACGGCGACCGGACACCTCATCCTGCGGCACAACCAGGCCGCGGCGGTAGCAGCAGCCCAGCGTGAACTGAGCCTCCGGCAAGCCCTGGTCTGCGGCAATGCGGCACCAGTGGATAAACTTCTCGCGGTTAATGGCCATGCCCTCGCCCAATGCATACTGACGAGCCAGATTGAACTGCGCCACGGCATCGCCGGATTCTGCCTTCGGGAGCAAGGCCGCAGCCTCTTCATTCAACTCCGGCAGGGGAGCGAGTTTCTCCAGATTCACTTCCGGCTCCGATTCCTGTGCAGGCGCAGGCGCAGGCTGCTCAGCCGGAGCAGGCGGCGGCTCAGGCGCTGGAGCCGGCTCAGGTTCAGCGGCAACGGGTTCAGTCGCAGGAGCCGGGGCAGCAGGTTCCGCCGCAGCCGGAGCAGGTGCCGGAGTCGTTGATACTTTTTCCTCCGTTGCCAGCATCTTCCTGATCTGCTCTGCAGCTTCCCTGCTCTCACCAGCTATCTTCAGAGCGGCCTGTTCTACCGCCACCCAGCATTCCTGCGCCACGGCGCGAGCCGGGGCATAGTAATACACCCCGGCAGATATTCCTGCCAGAATAAGCACCAGAACAACCGCAAAAATCTTCTTTTTCATACGTAGTAACTTCTACTACCTTACACTGCTTTCGCTCTCATGTAAAGCAAATACAGCGTCCTGTATGGCATTCAAAATTTAACTTTTCCTAAGCTTATGCCTTGAAATGCGCACGCGCGTGTGGTAGACTGTGTTCAGGCTATGAGCAAGGAAATCACACCCGTATACCTGCAGGAAAACCCCAGTCTGATTCAGAAGATGTTCGGGGACTACTATCTGGAATACGCATCGTACGTGATTCTCGAGCGCGCCGTGCCGCATATCATCGATGGTCTGAAACCCGTGCAGCGCCGCATTCTGCACTCCATGGAGCGCATGGATGACGGCCGCTACAACAAGGTGGCCAATATCGTGGGCGACACCATGAAATACCACCCGCATGGTGATGCGTCCATCGGCAGCGCACTGGTCACGCTGGGACAGAAAGGCCTGCTCATCGACCCGCAGGGTAACTGGGGCAACATTCTCACCGGCGATGCCGCTGCCGCGCCCCGATACATTGAAGCCCGCCTCTCCCAATTTGCCAAGGATGTGGTCTACAGCCCCAAGGTGACGGAGTGGAAGCTCAGCTACGACGGCCGCAACAAGGAGCCCGTGGCTCTGCCCGTCAAGTTCCCGCTGCTGCTGGCACAGGGGGCGCTGGGCATTGCCGTGGGCATGAACTGCCTCATCCTGCCGCACAATTTCAACGAACTCATCGAAGCCGCCATCCACTACCTGCGTGGCGAAGAATTCGAGCTCTACCCGGATTTCGCCACCGGTGGTCTGCTCGATGTGAGCGGCTACAATGATGGTACCGGCAACAGCCGCCTGCGCTGCCGCGCCAGGCTCGACACCAGCGGCAAGAAACTCATCCGCATCACCGAAATTCCCTACGGCACCACCACAGAATCCGTCATCCAGAGCATTGAGAATGCCATGGAGAAAGGCAAGCTGAAGGTGGCAAAAATTGAGGATAACACCGCCGCCACGGCCGATATTCTGGTGCACCTGCAAGCCGGGCAGGATGTGGAGAAAACCTGCAACGCTCTCTATGCTTTTACTGAATGCCAGGTAAGCATCTCGCCCAAGGCAGTGGTCATCGTAGACCGCAAGCCGGTGTTCATGGGCGTGAGCGAGATTCTCAGAATCAACGTCGATAACACCAGAGAAACCCTGCGCCGTGAGCTGGAAGTCCAGCTTGCCGAATTACAGGAAAGCTGGATGCAGGCCAGCCTGGAGAAAATCTTTATTGAGAACCGCATCTACAAGGTGCTGGAAGAAAGCGATAGCTGGGAGCAGTCGCTCACCGAAATTGAGGAACGCCTGCAGCCCTTCGTGCAGGACTTCATCCGCCCCATCACGCGCGACGATATCATCCGCCTCACCGAAATCCGCATCAAGAAGATTGCCAAATACGAGATTCACGAAGCAGAGGAGCACATCCACGGGCTGGAAGAAGAAATTGACCAGTGCCGCAAGAACCTGGCCCAGCTCACCAGATACACTATCCGCTGGTTCGAGAAACTGCAGAAGAAATACGGAGCCAACTGGCCGCGCCGCACCGAGCTCACCACATTCGATACAGTCACCCGCGCCGTGGCAGCCGTGGAAAACGAAACCCTCTACATCGATGAGGAGGGCTTTGCCGGCTACGGCATCAAGAAGGGTGGGGAAGCCATCGACAAGTGCTCCACCATGAGCGATATTCTGGTGATTGACAACCAGGGCGTGCTCACCGTGCGCCGCGTGCAGGAGAAGTTCTACGTGGGCAAGAAACTACTGCACATCAGCGTGCTGCGCCCCACAGATGACTGGGTGTTCAACATGATATACCGCGATGGCAAGGAAGGCATCACCTACGCCAAGCGCTTCAAGCTGGGCGGATTCACCCGCGATAAGGAATACCAGCTTACCCAGGGCACCAAGGGCAGCCGCGTCTTCTTCTTCACCGTGCACAAGACAGAGGAAGAAAGCAGCGCCATGTCGGTCAACGTGTACCTCAAGAACCAGCTGCGCAGGCTGCGCCGCCCCATTCCCTTTGATTTCGGCAAGCTGCGCGTGAAAGGCCGCAATGTGCTGGGCAACATCGTCACCAAGAACCAGGTGGAACGCATTGCCCGCATCATGCCCACTGCAGCAGATGCCGCTGAAGCACCGGAATCAGCAGAAGTCCCCGTGCCCCAGCCGGAACCCACAGTTCCGGCAACGGCACCTGCCCCCCTGCCCCCGGTCGAGGTTCCGCCCGCACCGGAACCGGAATCCCCCGGTTCCCACGAGCAGATGGGCTTTGATTTCTAAATAAAAGCCCTTCTCAGTCAGGGGTGCAGAATGGTGCGCACCGGGAATGGTATGTTGATGTTCTCGCGCGCAAAAGCATCCAGAATTGCCTTACCGAAAGCGAAACGGGCCTTGTGGTAGTCCTCGGTCCTGCACCAGGCACCTATGTGCAGATCCAGGGAAGAGTCGCCAAATCCCACAAACTGCACCGCAGGCGCAGGGTCTGTGGCCAGCAGCGGCTGCTCATCAATCACGCGGAGCAGCACCTGCCGCACATGCTCCAGGTCGCTGGAATAATCCACCCCAAGGTCAAAATCGCAGCGGCGCAGGGTATCGCCCGTCACATTGACCACCGGCTCTTTCACCAGAATTTCGCTGGGGATGCGGACCACCGAATTATCCACCTGGCGCAGAGTGGCAGAAAGCAGGTTGATACTTTCCACCGTACCGCTCACCCCACCGGCAGTCACAAAGTCCCCCAGGCGGATGCTGCGTTCACTCATAATAAAGATACCGCTGATAAGATTGCTGAGCACGGTCTGAGCAGCAAAGCCAATGGCAATACCAGCCACGCCCGCCGCCCCCAGCACGCTGATGAGGTCTACCCCCACTGCCCGCAGTGCATGCACCACCACAAACACCCACAGCAGGGTCAGGAGCGTCTTTTCCAACAGCGTACCCACCTGGCGCGGCAACTTCCGGTTAATGGGGCGGAACACCCGCTGCATAATGATGCTCAGCACAATACCCACCACAATGGTGAACACGAACACAACCCAGCCCTGCGTCATCAGGAAATCCCATATGGCGCCGCCATCAGTCCAATCAACATCTGCCCACTTCTTCATACTCCACATTGTAGCACAGCAGATGTGTTCTGAAAAGTTGAAATTGAATCAAATCCTCATAACAACGAATGTTCTTTTTTACTGAAACCAAGAAGGAGCACTTCTGGCGAGTCCCCAGAAACAGCACCCTCTGATCGCCTGAAATTCAAAAAAAATCAAAAAATTTACTGTCAGGGATTGACCTTGACGAAAGATATGATATCATGTCACTCACGTATGCATGCCGACCTTGAAAAATTAGTATCTGCTGGCAAGATTCCGAGCGATTTTGCAGCCCGTCTGGACCAGTTTTCCCCTGGCAAATATGTAATGCACCAGGACCTTGGCGTTGGCAAGATTGCCGCCTGGTCCCTGGCCAAGAACAAGGTTAAGATTGATTTTGAAAAAGGCAACGAAGGCCGGATCCTCGGTCTCAAGCTTGCCTTCAATCAGCTGACTCCGATTCCCGCAGGTCACTTCCTCATTGCCTGCTTTGATGATCCCGAAGGCTGCAGAAAGCAGGCTACAGACAAGGACACCATGCTTGATTTCGTGCGCATGGTGCTCACCTCCAACATTTCCCTGCGTGAGGGCATCGATGACGTGCTGCCCATGCTGCCGGAAGATCTGGAAAAATTCCTCAGCGGCCGCGTAATTGAAGCTGACGATTGGAAGAACTGGTGGGAAAAAGCCCGCGCCGCCATGCGCGACAACCCCAGCTTCCGCCTGCCCACCAAACGTGGTGAAGCCATTGTACTGCGCAAGGCCGGTTCTGCCGCCGAAGCCCTGCTGGCTGACTACAGCGATGCCACTTCCCTGGAATCCTGCGTACGTATTCTCGACCAGTCCCGTCTGGAGGTGCTCAAGGGCGAGTACGAACTGGTTGCCAGGCTGGTGAAAGCCATGGAAGAAGATATTGCCCGCGGCTTCACCGAACCCCAGCACGTGCTGGAGCTCATCATCATCCGCGACGATATTCTGGAAGCCGTTGCATCTGACGATGAAGGCAAGGCCGCCATGGATGCCGCCCTGACTGCCGCCGGAGTGGAAGCCATCACCACCATGGCCGACAAGATCAAGACCATCACCACCGAGGAACTGGTAGGCTACATCGGTGAGCTTTCCGCCGTGCGCCAGCGCGAGGTGTATGAAGCTCTGCCCGAAGCCATGGGCGACAGCTGGCTGCCCTATGCCACCAACATCTTCCTGTTCGGTGGAGCCAAGGTGACTGCTCCCGCAGCCGATTTCATCATCGCCAAGGGAGCTAAGGAGCAACTCTTCACCGATATCGCCAACGGCATTTCCCGCCAGAGCCTCAGCCCGGATGTGCTCATCTGGATCTGCAAGGAACGCAATGGCCTTGCCGCCGAAGTGGTGAACAAGAACCTCATGCCCCTGGGTGCTGCCATTATAAGCGCCATTGAGCGCGACAGCTCCGAA
>JAFXDR010000007.1 GCA_017521145.1 Akkermansia sp.
GAGGCAGACCATCGGCCCCGGGTACACCCTCGGATTTAGCCAGGTTATCGGTACCGCCCCTGGTCAGGTCATGGCAGGAGGCACAGGAAACCTTGTTGGTGGTAGAAAGACGGCCATCATGGTACAACAGGTACCCCAGGTAGATACGGGCAGCTTCCAGATGAGTGGCCGGTTCACGCACCGGCTGGATGGGGGAAAAACGGCGTGCCGCAGCACCGCTTTCCTTGTACTTGTTGCGAAGAACGGCTACGTCCGTAGGCGTGAGGCGGGAACCCAGGTGCACCGCGCTGTACGATGCCGGGGGCATGCGGCGGGTTCGCAGCACATAATCCATCTTCAGGTAATCCACGTTGCCGGAGCGCAGGGAGTAATCCGGCGTGAGGGTGAATGCGCGCCTGGCGCCATCCACATGGTCAGCCATGAGACCGAATGAGAAGAAGTTCAGGAACTTGCTGTAGCTTGCATCCTGCGCGTGGCAGGCAGCGCATTTCAGCTCCAGCACCTTGTTAGCCACAGCATCGGCCTGGGCAGGTTCCATGGGCGGCAGCTGCGTGGATTCATGCATCTTATCCACCACGGCCTGCGAAATCACACCACCCACAGTGGCCACAGCGCCAGTAGCAGCCAGCACCAGTACATATTTCCAGATAGAAGGTTTCTTGCTCATTTTTCTGTCAGGGGAAGAAGAGTTCAGCACGCGGATATTCTAACACAGCTGCCGCTGCACGCAAGCCGAAAATAAAGGGCATTTCCAAATGAAAAATATGCAGATTTCCAATTTACCTGTTATTTCTCCTTTTAGCTTGAACAGCCCGGCGTTTCCAGTTAGAATACGGGGTGATGAAGATTCATTTTTGTGGAGCAGCTGAAACAACTACCGGCTCCCAGCACCTGCTGGAAGTGAACGGAAAGAAAATTCTCCTTGATTGCGGCATGTACCAGGGCCACCGCGAAGACCAGATGCGCATCAACCGCGAGTTCCCTTACTTCAACCCGGCAGAGGTTGATTGTGTGGTGCTTTCGCACGCGCACATCGACCACTCCGGCAACCTGCCTAACCTGGTCAAAAAGGGCTATAAAGGCTTTATCTACAGCACCCACGCCACGCGCGACCTCTGCCAGGTAATGCTGGCGGATTCCGCCCGCATTCAGGAAAGCGACTGCAAGTTCCTCAACAAGATGAGCGCCAGAAAAGGCGGCAGCGGCAAGGTGGCCGAAGTCATCTACACCGAACAGGATGCCGAGCTCTGCCTGCGCCGCTTCATCAATATCGGCTATGAAATCCCCTTCCCGATTCTGCCGGGAGTCTCCCTCACTTTCTACGATGCCGGGCATATCCTGGGTGCTGCCCAGATTGTGCTGGATATTGATGATGAGGAAGACGGGCAGCACAAGCGCCTGCTCTTCTCCGGCGACGTGGGGCGCGGCAACAACGAACTGCTGCGAGACCCGGTGGCCGTGCCGGATGTCGATATCATGCTCATGGAATGCACCTATGGCGGGCGGCACCACGAAGCCCCCAGCCGCGATGATGAGACTTTCTGCCGCACCATACGCGAAGCGCTGAAGCGCGGAGGCAATGTGTACATTCCCTCCTTTGCCGTGGAGCGCACCCAGCAGCTGCTCTACCTGCTGAACCGGGCCTATAAGGAGGGCCGCCTGCCGAATTACCAGGTCTATGTGGACAGCCCCATGGCTGTGAGCGCTACGGAAATCTTCCGCATCCACCCGGAATGCTTCAATAAGGAAGTATACGATTTCCTCTTTGCGGAGCGCGACCCCTTCCAGTTTGAGCAGCTGCACATGGTACGCAGCATCTCGGAATCACAGCGCCTCAACAATCTGAGGGAGAACGCCATCATCATTTCCGCCTCCGGCATGTGTGAAGCCGGGCGCATCCTGCACCACCTCAAAAACGGCATCGGCAGGCCGAACAATACCGTACTCTTTGTGGGCTACTGTGCCGCCAACACCCTGGGACGCCGCATCCTCAACGGCGCGCTGGAGGTGCGCATACTGGGTGATTTGTACCCGGTACGCGCCCGCATTGAATCGCTGGATTCCTTCTCCGGCCATGCAGACCACAATGAGCTGCTGAACTACTTCCGCAAGACCGGCGGCAGCAAATCCAGGGTCTACCTGGTGCATGGAGAAAAGGAATGCTCCGCAGCCATGAGCCAGGCGCTCAAGGAATTCCACGGGGGTGAGGTGCATGTGGCGCATCTGAATACCACCGTCAGCTGCTGAGTTTTCACATATTTTCCCGCCGTTGGCATTTTTTCGTGCTGACACAGGCTCCGCGTTCGTGTATAATTGCCGCACGCGCTATGGCTTTCACACACTTACACGTTCACACCGAATACTCCCTGCTCGACGGCATGATCCACACCAAGGATCTGATTAAGAAATGCGTGGAGCTGGGGATGAATTCCGTTGCCATTACCGACCACGGCAACGTGTTCGCCGCGATTGAGTTCATGGTGAACGTGAAGAAGCACAACAAGGGGGTGCTGGAGTGGAATAAGGAACACCCGGACGAAAAGAAACCGGTATTCAAGCCGATTCTGGGCTGCGAGGTCTACGTGGCCCCCACCCCGCTGGATGTCAAGAAACAGATTCCCGGGCGCAACAAATACTGCCACCTGGTGCTGCTGTGCGAAAACAACATCGGTTGGGAAAACCTCATCAAGATAGTCTCCCGCGGCCACCTGGACGGATTCTACTACAAGCCGCGAATCGACTACGACACCCTGCGCGAATTCAGCAAGGGGCTCATCTGCCTCACCGGCTGTATCTCCGGCCCCATGCAGGAATGGCTCCTGCGTGATGAACCGGAAAAAGCCGAACAGGTGCTGCTGGATCTGGTGGATATCTTCGGCAAGGACAACGTCTTCGTGGAGCTGCAGGATCACGAACTGGAGGAAGAGCGCCGCGTGACCCCGGAGCTGGTGCGCCTTGCCCGCAAGCACAATGTGCCACTGGTGGTGACAAACGATGCCCACTTCCTGAATGCCGACGACCACGATGCACACGATATCCTCATCTGCGTGGGCACGGGTAACAAGCGCATGGACTCCAAGCGCATGCGCTACCCCAAGAGCGTGTACTTCAAGAGCGAAGCGGAGATGCGCGAGCTTTTCCCGGAATACCCGGATGCGTATGAAAACACCAACGTGATTGCCGAACGCTGCAACACCTCCATCAAGCTGGACTCCACCTCTACTGAGCGTTACCCGGAATTCGCCCCGGAGGACGGCTCCACCCGCGAGGAATACCTGCGTAAAATCTGCTTCAAGGGTCTGGAGGAACGCTACGGCAAAGAACGCGCCGAAAACGACCAGGAACTGCGCGCCCGCCTGGATTACGAGCTGGGCATCATCAACCAGCTGCGATTCCCGAGCTACTTCCTCATCACCGCCGATTTCATCAACTGGGCCAAGGATCACGATATCCCCGTGGGGCCGGGACGTGGTTCCGCCGCAGGTTCGCTGGTGGCCTATGTGATGAAAATCACCAACATTGACCCCTATGCCTTCAACCTGATTTTCGAACGTTTCCTCAACCCGGAACGCGTGAGCCCGCCGGATATCGACATTGACTTCTGCCAGACACGCCGCCCGGAGGTGATTGAATACGTGCGCCAGAAATATGGCGAACGCGCCGTGACCCACATCATCACCTACGGTACCATGGGCGCAAAATCGGTCATCAAAGACGTGGCCCGCGTGCTGGACATGAGCTATGGCGATAGCGATAAGATTGCCAAGCTGATTGAAAGCGGCCCCGGTGTGACACTGGATAAGAGTCTGGCCGCCAGCGAAGACCTGCGCAACCTGCTCGACCAGGACGACACCTACAAGGAAATATGGAACTACGCCAAGAAGTTGGAAGGCACCGTGCGCAACGTGGGTATGCACGCCGCCGGTGTGGTGATTGGTGACCGCCCGCTGGATGAATACGTGGCGCTCACACGCGATGACCTGAGCAACCCGAAGGGTGAAGTAGTAGCCCAGTGCGACATGGGTGCCATTTACAACGCAGGTCTGCTGAAGATGGACTTCCTTGGGCTCAAGACACTCACGGTGATGAAGGATGCGGAAACCTATGTGCGCTGGCGCGAGCCCGATTTCCGCTACGACGCGGTGGATATCACCGACCGCAAGACCTTCGAACTGCTGAACCGAGGTGATACCATGGGCGTGTTCCAGCTCGAATCGGGCGGCATGGTGGATACCTGCCGCCGCTACGGCATTGATAACATTGAAGACATTATCGCCCTGCTCGCCCTGTACCGCCCCGGTGCCATGCAGTTCATGGACGATATGATTGCCGTGAAAAAGGGGCTCAAGCAGGCAGAATACGAACACCCGCTGCTGGAAACGGTATCCGGCCTCACCTATGGCGTGATGATTTACCAGGAGCAGGTGCAGGCTGCGGCCAAGCTGCTGGCTGGCTACACCCTGGGTGGTGCAGACTTGCTGCGCCGAGCCATGGGTCACAAGGACATGCAGGAAATGGCCGAGCAGCGCCGCCGCTTCGTGAAAGGCTGCTGGGATGTCAACCAGATTGAGGAAAAGACCGCCAACGCCATTTTCGATAAGATTCAGAAATTCGCAGGCTATGGCTTCAACAAGTCCCACTCTGCCTGCTATGGCCACATCTCATACTGGACTGCCTACCTCAAGGCCCACTACCCGGTGGAATTCCTCTGCGGGCTCATGACGAATGAAGCCACGAATGAAAAAATCGGCGTATTCATTCAGGAAGCTATCCGCATGGGAATCGAGGTACTCGGTCCCTGCGTGAACCACAGTGAGGTGAAATTCCAGCCGGAAACCATGCCCAATGGCAAGCTGGCGGTCCGCTTCGGCCTGGCCTCGGTCAAGAGCATGAGCTCGGAAACCGTGCGCGTGATTGTGGAGGAACGCAAGAAGAACGGTCCCTATAAGAGTCTGGAGGACTTCTGCTACCGGATACCGCCGCAGAATGTGCGCCGCAACCAGATTGAAGTGCTGGTGCAGTGCGGAGCCTTTGACTGGATGCACGTTTGCCGCGCCCAGATTTTCGACAGCATCGAGCAGTGCATCAACGGGGCCAGCAGCGTGCACAAAGATGCCGAGGCCGGACAGATGGCACTTTTCGATATGATGGGCACCACCTCTGCCCCTGAGGAAAAGGTCATTATTCAGGAATGGCCCAAGGAAAAGCGACTCGATGATGAAAAATTCCTCACCGGTGCCTATTTCACCGGTAACCCGCTGGACAGCATGCGCGGCATCATCGATTCCCCGAAATTCCTGCCCATCGGTACCCTGCCCGACCTCACGGCCGAGGAAATCCGCGGCTCACGCGACATGGCCGGCATGCTGCGCGCCGTGGCCATCAAAGTGAGCAAGAGCGGGCAGAAATTCGCCATCATCACGGTGGAAGACTTCACCGGCAGCACCGAAGCCCTGCTCTGGGGCGATTCCTTCACCAAGGCCGCCGGGCAGGAGGGACTGCTCACCGAAGGCAATTTCGTGCAATTCCGCGCCCGTATCTCGGAAGATGAAAAGACGGGGGGTAAGAAGGTCTCCGCCAACGGGCTGGAGCAGATAGGCGGCAGCACCCGCCGCCGGGGAGGCAAGCCGAAACACTATGAAATCACGCTCAACACCGCCCGCCACAATGCCGGCGACCTGGAGCTCATCAAGGAAACGCTCCTCAAACACCCCGGCAAGATGCCGGTGCATATGCATTTCCGCAACTCCCTGGGCAACCGCGTGAGCATTGAGCTGGGCGAGCGTTACTGCGTGACCCCCTGCGCCAGACTGGATGAAGAACTTTCTCTATACTCATGAAAAAAGCTCAGACATTTCTTTTACCTGCACTGGTTGTCCTGGGGCTTCTGGCCGGGGGGCTTACCGGTTATTTCAAGCGAACGGTCAAGGAAACAACTGAGCCGGCAGAGACGCTTCGCCAGCAGGAAACACTCCAGACTGATACGTTCAGCCTGAAATTGTTTCAACAGGTACTCCAGGAGCAGAAGGGCAACATCATGGTGACACCCCACACCGTGAGCGAAGCGCTGCTGGCGTTGCAAGGCATTGCAGCGGGTAAGACGCAGGAAGATCTGGCAGCTATGCAACTTACCCAGGCAAAAGCCTTACGGGAGCCGGAGCCCTTTCGCAATGTCCTGCTCACGGTGGATATCAATGTACCCCGCACTGAGGGAGAACATGCCGTGCTGCCTTTGCGTTATTCCGAAAACCTGCCGCAAGCATTGAGTTTCTTTAACAGCGTACTGGTTCAGGGCAGTCCTGATTCCAACGCCCGGTTTGCCTCCAGTGATATGGTGAGCTCCCGCACCAGATTGCTGCTTGGAGCCTCCATATACTGCAACCTGAGCAATCATCTGCCCTTTCATGCAGAACACTCCCGCATGGATGATTTTGACAGCGCCACCGGTGCCATGCCGCGCTACCACCAGATGCGCAGCCGTGGGCTTTACCGCACCGCCGGGGCTGAAGATGGCTCATGGCAGGCAGTAGCACTCCCCCTGCATCAGCAGAGCAAAACACCTCTGGTGCTCATCTGTATACGCCCGGCTGGCTCTGCACGGCAATTTGCAGAATCACTCACGCCGGAACTACTCAGCCGGATTCGTGAAAATCTTGCTTCAGCCACTCCGGAAGACACCCTCGTGGAGCTTCCCCGTATTGACCTGCAAGTGCGTCCCTATGACATGCGCTACACCCTCCGACGGCTCGGTCTCACCTCATTATTCGATTCCAGCACGACAGACTTCTCCCGGCTCACACCGGATAAGATACACCTGAATGCCCTGGTACATGCCTCCGGCATTACTATTGCAGAAAACAAGCAAAAGGCAAACACTCCGGCAAGTGAGCTGGAGCAGGCAAAGAAGCGCATCAGTTTTTCCCGCCCTTTCATCTGGATTGTGGCCGATTTATCCACCGATACACCGCTGGAATATATTGGACTGGTGGAAGAAATGTAAAAGAAACCGCGGCTGAAAAATCAGTCGCGGTTTCTTTATATCCTTCTGAGGCAATGTATCAGCCCTGCTGCGCAGCCTTGCGGGCGGCCTTTTCTGCGGCCTTGGCAGCTTTGGCGGCCATCTTCTCCTTCTCCTCTGCAGAGAGGATGCGGGGGAATACCGGGCTGGGAGCCTGAACGCTGTGGCCATCCTTGACCAGCCCCCAGGTCATGCTCTGCGGGGTAAGACCGGTGGTATCAAGCTGCAGCTGGGAAAGGATGCGGGTAGAAGCCTCCGGCAGCACGCAACCCAGCAGGAAACCAACCTGGGCGCAGCATTCCAGCAGGTGAGCCAGCACGCGCTGCAGTTCAGGGAGCTTCGTTTCATCCTTGGCCAGAGCCCAGGGCTGTTTCTGCTCAATGTAGCTGTTGCACAGGCCCACGTGGGCATTCAGGGCAGCCAGAGCATCGGCCGTGTTGTAACTGTTCATGCAGTCCGCAAATTTAGTGATAGTGGCAGCCATGCTTTCGCGCAGGGCGGCAGAGAGCTCATCATCCCCCTCGCCGATGGTGACCGTACCACCGCAATAGCGCACACACATGTTGAGCGAGCGGTTGCAAAGGTTGCCGATATCGTTGGCAAGCTCCGTGTTGTAAATCATCTTCATGCGCTCCGGGTCAAAATCACTGTCGTAGCCGGTCTTGGTATCGCGCACCAGGTAATACCGCACAGCCTCGGCCCCGAAAGCATCGCACAGGTCGTTGGGGTCCACAATATTGCCCAGGGACTTGGACATCTTCTCGCCCTTGATATTCAGCCAGCCATGCACCAGCAGCGCAGGCATCTGCTCATCGGCAAAGCCCATGGCATGCAGCATGCACAGCCAGTAGATACCGTGCGCAGGCACCAGAATATCCTTGCCAATCACCTCACAGGCGGCCGGCCAGAGCTTGCCGAAATCAGGCAGGCCGGCTCCCTCTGCAGCCTTGTAGCCGGCAAAGGAAATGTAATTCACCAGGGCATCGAACCAGACGTAGGTCACAAAATCCGGATCGAAGGGCAGCGGGATACCCCAGGAAAGGCGATCCTTGGGGCGGGAAATGCAGAGGTCTACCCCGGCAGCACGCTCAATGGCGTTGAGAAGGTCCTGACGGCGGAACTCCGGGGTCACCACAGAGGGGTGAGTGGTCACATATTCCTTGAGCCACTCCACCTGCTGGCTGAGGTTGAAATACCAGTTTTCTTCCTCCAGCTCCACCACTTCACCCCACTCCGGGCCGAACTCGCCGGCTTCGTTTCGCTCCTTATCGGTGAGGAACTGCTCCTGGCGGATGGAATAAAAGCCCTTGTACCCCTTCTTGTACAGGCAGCCCTTCTCCTTGAGATCGCTCAGAATCGCCTGCACGCAGGCCTTGTGGCGGGCATCGGTCGTGGCGGCCCAGCCATCGTACTGAATCCCCAGGCGCTCCCAGAGGGCAATGAATTTCTGCGTGACCATATCGGCATATTCCTGGGGCTGCATGCCGGCAGCTTCGGCTTTCTGCTGCACTTTCTGGCCATGCTGATCCACACCCGTCAGGAAGAATACCTCTTCACCACACATTCGGTGCCAGCGAGCCAGAACATCTGCCAGTACCTTCTCATACGCATGCCCGATGTGGGGAGCGCCGTTAGTGTAGTCAATTGCTGTCGTAATGTAGAACATAGCGCGGCGATTCTACCACGCCACCCTCACCTAATCAAGAGCAATCTGGTGCATATTACAGCGCATTTCTGCCTTTACAATCGTGCCCAAGAGGTCTATCATGTGGCGCATGAGCCACGCTAAGGTATCGGATAATATGGACGCGCTGATTAAACTGGCGCTTGAAGAAGATTTCGGGGATGGAGATGTGACCTCCCTCTACTTTGTGCCCGCTGAGCTGCAGGCTCGCGCCCTGCTGCGCCCCCGCACCCAGGGTGTTCTTTCCGGGGTCGAGGTTGCCCGTGCCGTATTCAAGGCCGTGGACCCCACCCTGAAAGTGGAAGTCTACCTGAACGATGGCGATGAGGTATCCCCTGGTGCCGTGGTAATGATGATTGAAGGCAAGGCCCAATCCATTCTGGGTGCAGAACGCACAGCGCTCAACTTCATCCAGCGTCTCTCCGGCGTGGCCACCATGACCCACAAGTACGTGAAGGCCATTGCCCACACCGATTGCAAATTGCTGGATACCCGCAAGACAACCCCCGGCTACCGCCTGCTGGAAAAAGCAGCCGTAGTGCACGGCGGCGGCAACAACCACCGACTGGGACTCTACGACCGCGCCATGGTGAAAGATAACCACCTCATGACCGATGGCAACACCGACCACCTGCAGCGCTGCATCGATAAGCTCAAGAGCGAGCGCCCCGGGGTCGAAGTCCAGCTGGAAGCCGACAACCTGCAGCAGGTGGAAGCTTTCCTGAATCTCAAGGGGGTTGATTACATCCTGCTGGATAACATGAGCAATGACGACATGCGCAAAGCCGTGGAAATGCGCGGCCAGGGCTGCAAGCCCTACTTTGAAGCCTCCGGCGGCCTGACTCTGGCCACCGCCCCCGCTGCTGCGGAAACAGGTGTAGACTTCATGAGCTTCGGCTGCCTTACCCACTCGGTGCCCTCGCTTGACCTGGGGCTCGATTTCACCGTGGAGCGCTAAGGCATGCTCACACCGAAGGAGGCACTCGTTACCCTCAACCTCATTCCCGGGCTCGGGTCGATGAGGATTCAGGCGCTGCTGGAATTTTTCGGCAGCGCCGAACTTGTGCTCCAGGCGCCGGAGAACATGCTGGCTATGGTACCGCGCATCGGCCCGAAAATTGCCGCCACCATTGCAGACTGGCGTAACTGCACCAATGCCAGAGCGGAACTGGTATGCGCTGAGCAATACGGGGTTCGTGTTGTCACCATTCTTGATGAGGAATACCCCTCCTTCCTGCGCCGCATGAGCGACCCGCCCATCGTGCTCTACGTACGCGGCAACTGGCTTGAAAGCGACAGCGAGCGCAGCGTGGCCATTGTAGGCACGCGACAGGCATCCCCCTACGGAGCCACCACAGCCCGGCGTTTCGGGCGCGAACTGGCAGATGCAGGCTGCACCATCATCTCCGGGCTGGCGCGGGGCATTGATACCGCAGCCCACTGGGGAGCCCTGGATGCAGGAGGCCGCACCATTGCCGTGCTGGGATTCGGCATGGCCGAAATCTATCCCCCCGAAAACGCAGAGCTCGCGGAACGCATCTGCGCCGGGCATGGTGCAATAGTCAGCGAGTTCCCGATGTATATGCGCCCCAGCAGAACGACATTTCCGCAGCGCAACCGCATCGTGGCCGCCTGGAGCCGAGCCACCCTGGTGGTAGAAGCCCCGCAGCGCAGCGGCTCGCTGCACACCGCCACCTTGGCCGCAACTGATTACGGCAACAGCGTTTTCGCTATTCCGGGCATGATAACGAGCATGGCCTCCAGCGGTTGCCACGCGCTTATCCGCGATGGCGCCACCCTGTGCACTAATCCTGCAGAATTGTTGGAGGATATGGGGTGGGCCCAGACACACAGACAATTATCGCTGTTCGGAGATTCACCCACGGCAGATGAACCGCATAGCAGCATTCGTCCCCCCCTGCCCGATGATGAAGCCCAGGAAATAATACAAGCCATACGAGCGGGGCATGATACACTGGATGCTCTTTGCTCCGCATCAGGAAAAGGGGCTTGCCACATAACACCGCTACTCATGCGCCTGCAAATCGAACACCGGCTGATTCCCC
>JAFXDR010000086.1 GCA_017521145.1 Akkermansia sp.
ATGGAAATGGCAAGCGGGGCATCCCACGCCGGGGCAAGGGGAACATCCTGCCCGGTGGCGGGAGCCTGTCCTTCGTGCATGATGGCATGCAGACCCGCACTTTCCTGCCGTACTCCGGAAAGCTGGCTTTCCAGTTCGGTAGCCTGGGCTTCGAGCTCTTCCAGTTTTGCCTGGTGTTGTTCCTGCGCTGCGGAATTCATAAATTTCCGTATATACTACCAGATTTGCAGGCGCGTGGCAAGCTGGAAGTTTACGGCAGGAGATGATGCTCCTGTTTTTTATCGGGAAGTGAATGTAACGACTTTTCGTTCAGGAAGTTGAATGGTTTGTTGTGTGCCAGGAAGCAAGAGACGCCGGGGAGCGCGGGTTTTCACCTGAAACGTGCCGAAACGGGCCAGCTTCACTACGCCATCTTCCAGCAGGCCGCAGCGGATACCGCGCAGCACGGCATCCAGTGCCAGCTGGGCGGCCATGGGGGTGGCGGTGCCACCCAGCTGCTGGCGCACCAGTTCCTGCAGTTCCTGGCGGTTCGTGGTCATTCCCGGTTGCTGTTCACGCGGCTCAGGATGATGAGCGCATAGTACAGGAGCATGGCGAGTGAGGAAAGCGCTGCGGCTACATAGGTCATGGCGGCCCAGCGCAAAGCAGTGCCTGCCTGACCGTGCATGGCGCGGTCGGCATAGCCGCTGTTTTCGAGCCAGACCAGCGCGCGGCGTGAGGCATCGAATTCCACGGGCAGGGTGACAAAAGCGAACAGGGTGGTGGTGGCATAGAGCGCCAGCCCGACCCACGCCACGGTGGTGCTGCTGCCGGCAGCCAGCAGCATGATACCCATGAAAAGCACAATCTGCCCCAGTCGGGAGCCGATATTGACCATGGGAACAAGAGAAGAACGCAGACCCAGCCAGGGATACGCCTGGGCATGCTGCACGGCATGACCGCATTCATGGGCGGCCACGGCCATGGCTGCCACGCTGGCTTCATTGTACACGCTTTCGCTCAGGTTTACCGTGCGGTCCATGGGGTTGTAGTGGTCGGTCAGGCGCCCCGGGGTGCTGATGACCTGCACATCATCCAGCCCGTACTGGTGCAGCATGCGTCGAGCCACCTCGGCACCGGTGAGCGGCGCCCGCTCCTGAGAGTATCGGGAAAAGGCACTCTTGAGCCCCATTTGTACGGCTCCCCCCAGCAGCATGGCGAGCAACACTATCACCATGCCGATAAAGGTATAGCCTCCGTACATGCTGCCGGCGGCAGCAGTGGAACCGTGGTAATAATCACTGGATGGAATATAGTAGCTTGCCTGTGCCAGGGTATGGAGAAATCCTATCATATCGTATAGATGCTCTGATGCAGTGATTTTGAATAATGTTCAAAATTGACCGCTCCGGTGGTTCCTTTGCAAATGCTCCAGACCGATGCGGCGAATGGGGCTTCCGGTGAAGATGTTTTCAAATTCGGGCTCCTGCATGGAATCAAGATTCTCTGGCGGCATATGCCGGAGCGGGGCCGGCATGAGCAGGTGCGGGTCGATGCGGGGCTGCTGCCCGGGGCGGGGCTGGTTCCACGGGCAGGCTTCCTGGCAGGCATCGCAGCCGTACAGATGGTTGCCTTGCCTGGCTGCGATATCCGGCGGTATGGGGCTTTTAGCCTCGATGGTCCAGAATGAGAGACAGCGGCGGGCATCGCAGATGCCGTCTTCCAACGCTGCTGTGGGGCATGCCTGTTCGCAGCGGTGGCAGTTCCCGCAGTGGTTGGGCATGGGGGCATCGACGGGCAGTTCCAGCGTGGTGAGGATGCTGGCAAGAAAACAATAGGAACCACCTCTGGGGCGGATAAGCAAGCCGTTCCGGCCAATCCACCCCAGTCCTGCCCGGGCGGCAAAGAAGCGCTCGCTCACCGGGCCACTGTCGGTAAAGCATCGCTGGGTACCACCGTAGAACTGCAGTGTTTCATCCAGATCTGCCAGTTTGGAGGCCAGCAGTTTGTGGTAATCTTCTCCCTGTGCATAGCGGGCTATGCTGCCGGGGACACTCCTTGTGTCGCTCCGGGGGTATTCGTAGGTGAGCATGATGATGCTCCTCACGCCGGGCAGCACCAGCTCCGGATTCTGTCGTGCGGGCAGGTGGCGCTCCATCCATGCCATATCAGCATGCATGCCTGAGGCAATGAATCGGGGTAGTGCCTCCCCCTGGTCGTCAAAGGGATTTGCTACACCAACCCCGGAGAATCCCAGGGTTGCAGCTGCATATTCCAGAGCCTGACGTGCCGGGTGCATTTACGAATCCTCGGAATCAGGGGTAATGAGTAACCAGGCACGCAGGCGGTCGCGGGTGTCCGCCGAGACCGGAAGCGCCTGAAGGATGCGACCAGTGGCGTTGTCAATCCTCTTGTTATAGGGTGTGTAGCTCTTGTTGCTTGCCCGGATGCCCTCTTTGAATGCCAGCCGTTGCATGTTTGCAGAGGCTTCCTTGTTGCCCAGGTTGGCGGCCTTGCGGTACAAGCGGTAGGCGTTTTCGTAATTTCGAGGGGTCGGGTAACCTTTTTCAAACATGGTACCCAGGTTGTTCAGGCACTGGTCATCATTGAGCTTCGCCCCCATGCGGAAAAGTTCAAATGCCTTGCGGGGACTGCGCGGCACGCCGAGCCCGTGCATGCACATGTGCCCCATGTAGAAAAAGAGGTGGGGTGTTTCCGGGGCTGTGCGTGCCTGCTGGTGGAGCTGTTTCCAGGCTTGCTCCGGGTTCTTTTTTACTCCTGTGCCATTTATCAGGTAGCGGGATTCCTCCACGCAGGCCCGGGGCATGCCCCGTTTTGCGGCGCGTTGCATCCATTTGTAAGCATCTGCCGGGTGGGGCTCGCAACCATTGCCCTTTTCGAGATAAAGCGCCAGGCGGTACATGGCCTCGGTACGTAAATCAATTCTGCTCTGATCAAGTGCATCGAGAGCATCTGCCTCGGCCAGCCCCCGCACCAGGTTCATGGCCTGCCGGGGACTAGGCTCCAGCCCCTTGAATTTACCTTCATAGACATCCATCAGCAGGCGCGCCGCTTCCGGGTGTCCTTCGCGCACACATGTCTCCAGCAGCACAGGCACACTGCTTACCTTCTGGATGGAACGGTCTTCCAGCATGGCGCGGGCCTGCACATACATGCCCTCCACATCCCACTGGCTGAGCGCTCCGGCGGGATGCTCCGCAACAGCTGCGCCGCCTGCCAGGCAGAGCAGCGCAAGGGCTTTTGAGGTGAACATACGCATGCTTTGTGTATAGCATGCGGTGTGTCATTTGTCCATGTTTTTCCGTATACGTATCGATTTATGCTTGACTTTGCATAGGCGAGCATGTAATATCCGCTCGCCGCGTTATGTGGCACCAGTGCGCGAATAGCTCAGTTGGTAGAGCAGTAGACTTTTAATCTATTGGTCTCGGGTTCGAGTCCCGATTCGCGTACTACCCATGTCCCCATCGTCTAGGGGTTAGGACATATGATTCTCAGTCATAGAACCGCGGTTCGAATCCGCGTGGGGATGCTTGAAAAGCCCCGGAGCATAGCCTCCGGGGCTTTTCTCGTAAAAAAGAGCTGCATATTCCTGCATTATGTCTAAGCTTGTTCTCGACAAATGAAGGGCAATGTGATTTAGTATTGCCACGTTTATCCTTTCTCTACGCATATGAAGTCCTACACCATTTTCCAGAAGTCTGACGACGAGACCGTCAATGCTTTCCTTGAGTGGATGCGCAACCAGGAACGCGGCGTGTACCGCGCTGCTCTCCGTGAGCTGGGTGCGCTCAAGAAGCTGCGTCCGCAGTACATGCAGCAGAAGCCCGTGGCAGAGCAGTTTGCCTGGATTAAGAAGATGCTGACCTGGAAACCCGCTGAGACCATTGCCGACCACCTGCTGCAGGTGTGGCTGATTCGCAAGCACGAGGGTATGCTGGTGAGCTTCATTGAGAAGCTGGGCATTGAGCACAATGGCCACGGTGTGGTGGATGTGCTGCCTGAGACTCTGGATGCCGACAAGCTCAAGGAAGCCGTGGACTCCCTGTTCGAGACATATCCTGCCGGTGCCGTTTCTGTGTACCTGCACATGTTCCAGAACCAGACCGAGGAAGGCTGGCCGGAGCTCCAGGCCATTCTGGAGAACGACGAGCGCGTGACTATCAAGTAAACGCCGCATTGTTTTCAACCGCAAAGCGGCCGGCAGGGGCGGATGTCTGCCCGCCGGCCGCTTTCTGGTTTCTCCACCACCACGATTCCATGACCGAGGACGAACAGTTCATGCTGCTGGCCATGCGCGAGGCCGAGAAAGCCCGCGAGGCCAATGAGGTGCCCTGCGGCTGTGTGGTGGTGAAGGAGGGCCGTGTGATTGCCCGCGGCTGGAATCAGGTGGAGACTCTCAAGGATGCCACCGCCCATGCCGAAATGCTTGCCCTCACCGCGGCCGAGGCCGCTATGGGCGATTGGCGGCTGGAGGGCTGCACCGTGTATGTGACCAAGGAACCGTGCCCCATGTGCGCCGGGGCCCTGGTGCATTGCCGCCCGGATCGTGTGGTGTTCGGTATTCCCGACCCCAAAGGGGGAGCCTGTGGCGGGTGGATTAATCTGCTGGATTCCAACCCACCACTCAACCACAAATGCGCGGTGCAGGGTGGGGTACTGGCCGAGGCCTGCCTGGAGCAATTCCAGTCATTCTTCCGCGCCGCCCGCGCCGCGGCGAAGGAACGCAAACGCCGTGAACGCGAGGAGGGAAGTGATGCTGCCGCAGATTGAAATCTATGTGAATGTGGAGAATGACTGGGTGACGGAGGAATCAGCTGCCCGCTTCCAGTCTGCCTTGCAAGCCCTGCTGCCGGAGCTGCTGGCTGCCCCGCAGGGACCTGATCATGTGCTCAGCGGTCTGGATATGGTGGAAATCTCCATTGTGGATGACCCCACCATTGCTGAGGTGCACGGTGAGTTCCTGAATGACCCCACGCCGACAGATGCCATTACGTTCCCCTATGGCGAAGTGCTGGTGAGTTGCGATACTGCTGCCTCTTATGCGCTGGCGCATGGCTTATCCCGCGAGGAAGAGCTTTTCCGCTACATGGTGCACGGGCTCACGCATCTGCATGGATATCTGGATTACGAACCGGCAGACCGCGAAGCCCTTTTTGCCGTGCAGGAGCCCCTCGTGCAGCGCTATTTCCCGGGCTGACAGGGCTTTCTCTCCGCCGTTAACAAGCGATTAAGGTTGACTTTTCCTTGATTTAGCGCTATATCTCGGGTGTTATGAGTTTAATGCCCTGGATAGCAATGGCGGCGGGCTGCGCAGCGGTGGACTACCTGGAACCGCTTCCCCAGCCTGGTGAGGAGGGGTATTCTGCCCAGCCGCGTCATCATCTCCGTTTTGTGATGGAGAATGACTCTCCTTTCGGTAGTGACTGCAACTACACGCACGGCACGCGTATTGATTACGCACGCGCCCTGGCTAAAAATTCGAATCACGCCTTTGGCATCAGCCTTACGCAGAATATGTACACCCCGCAGCACCACACGAATGGCGCTGTGCCGGGCGAGCATCCCTATGCCGGGTACCTGGCGCTGGGTGTGGCGCATCTGTATGCCGGGGAATACGTGGGCAACAGCATCGAATTCCAGATTGGTACAACAGGCAAGCCTTCCCTGGCCGATGAAACGCAGGACCTCGTACACCGGGTGCTGGATTGCGAGCGCTGGTATGGCTGGGGTGACCAGGTTCCCTCCGAAATGACGTTCCAGCTTTCTGCCCGCCAGGATTACCGCCTGCCGTGGTTTGAAGTGTGCACTGATAATGGCTTGCAGAGCGATGCCACGCTTTTCACCCGCGAGGAACTGGGCACTGTATCTATTGCTGCCGAAACCGGCGTATATTTCCGTTTCGGGCGCAATCTGCCTCCCGCCATGCAGGTGACAGGTAATCACGCTGCTGATTACGGCATGGGGCTTCTTCGCAAGCCGGACTACGACCCCACCGTTACCTCGTGGTATGTGCTGGCTGGCGGTTCGGTGCGCTATGTGGCGCGTGACATGTTCATCGATGGCGGCGTGTTCCATGATTTTGAGAAAACCTGCCACAAGGAGCCCTGGGTGGGCGAGGCTACGATTGGTTTCGGAGCGCGCCGCAAGGGGGTGGATTACTACGTGGGTATTGTGACCCGCACTCCCGATTTCCATGCGCAGGACGATGATACCGTGTTCGGTACATTCAATTTTGGTTTCCACTGGTAAGAGATAAGGAATGACAGCCTGGCTCAAAGGTGGAATCATGGCGCTGGGTGCAGCTTGTGTGCTGCTGCTGGCAGGTGGGTTTCCCTTGATGGGGGCTCCCGGTGTGTACGGCGGTGGTGCCATGCTGGTGCTGGGGGTGCTCAGCATTCTGCTCTGCCTGGCGGGCGGCTGGCGGCTCGTGCCGGGGCACCGGGTGCAGCTGGTGGTGGGGCTGGTGTTCCTGTTCTTCACCGTCACCGGGCTGGTCATGCTGTTCCAGTATGGTGCCAGGGCGGTGGAATATGCCGGCATTGGCGGGCCTATGTGGGCTGGTGCCGTGGGCATGGGCTGTGTGGCACTCACCGGCGTGGTCTTCATGGCCGTGTTCGGTTTCCTGTGCTACCGGGTCATGAACCACCGCGTGCTCTGGCTGGCCGGGCTTCACTGGGCTGTTGCGCTGCTGGGAATCGGTGCGTTTGTGGATGCTGCGTATGAAGTGCGCATCTCCGTATCGCTGCCGGCAGATGCCCGCACGGAGCTCACCGAGCTGAGGGCGGAGGATGGCCGCGTGTTCCCGCTCGGTTTCCGCCTGCGCGTGGATGAGTTTGTGGTGCAGCATTATGATGATGCCACCTATGCCCTCTATACTTTTGAGAATGGCCGCCCCGGTCCTATGCAGGCGGTCGAACGCCGGGGGGATACGCTGCACCTGGGGGATGAAAGCTGGCCGCTCAGCTCGCTGAAGAAGGCCCCGGGCATGCCGCATCCCTTCCTGATGCTGCCGGGCAATCCCGCCCGTGTGCTGGTGCAGAATCCCGGCACGGTGCGCGATTACTGCGCCCACATAGTTGCCTTTACCGACCACCGCGGCCGCCCCGAGACCCACCGGGCTGAGCTGCGGGTCAATGCTCCCTTTGCCTGCAAGGACTGGCGCTTCTCTCTCTCCTCATACCGCGGGGAGGGGGAGCAGGCTCAGGTGCTTCTGCAGGCACGCCGCGCACCCGGTCGTTTTGCGGCGCTCTGCGGCATGGTGGGCATCATCATCTGCACCGCCGTGTGGTGCTGGTGGAGAAAGGAGGAACCGCAGCCATGATTACCCTCGTCTATACCCTCACCATCCTGGCGTTGCTGCTCTGCCTCATCTCTGTGGCGGCCTCCTGCCTGAACCGCGTGGCCGATTCGCACCGCGCCATGGGGGCTGCCTGGGTGGCAGCACTGCTGCTCTTTGTGGCTGACTGGGTGCTGGCGCAGGCTCCGCCATTCGGCAATATGCGCCATGTGCTCGCCTTCTTCCCCCTTGTCATGGCTCCTGCGGCGCTTTATCTGCGCCGTTGCCGCGGTCTGGAACTCACCGCCTGGCTGGCGGCGGCTTCAGCCCTGGCGCTGGTCGGGGCGCTCTGCATGCCGCTGCAGGCTACCTGGCGGCAGATGCCTGCACTGCAATCCCCCTGGTTTGCGCCCCATGTGATTGCCTATGTGGTCTCCTACGGGCTCATGACCGTGGCAGCGCTGCTGGCGCTGGCTTCCCTCCGCTGCGAAGACCGCCTGCGCGCAGCCGATGCCGTGGTGCGCCTGTCCTTCCCCTTCATGACATTCGGGCTCTGGAGCGGCGCTCTGTGGGCCGATGCCGCCTGGGGCGGCTACTGGGCGTGGGATATCAAGGAAGTCTGGTCGCTGCTCACCTGGTGCATCTACCTCATCTACCTGCATGTGGAGCGTTTCCCTTCCTTTGCCTCCTGGCGCCGTCCGCTGCTCCTGCTGGGCTTTGCCGCAGTGGTCATCACCTTCCTGGTCGTCAACCTGCTGCCTCGCATCGAGTCAATGCACAGCTACGCCCAGTAACCGGCGGGTGTCGGGAGCATTATGGATTCAGGCTCCAGCCGTGGTCGCCATGGTATATCATCTGGCGGGTCATGCCGCCATCGATGCAGATGTTCTCACCGGTAATGAAGCCGGCTTTGGAGGAGCACAGGTAGAGTACCATGTCGGCAATATCCTCCGGCCTGCCAACCCGCCCGGCGGGGTGCTGGGCTGTATCTGCTCCGGCGTACTCAGTGCCTTTGGTTTCTATCCAGCCGGGAGAAATGGAATTCACCCGCACCCGGCCCGCCAGTGATACGGCCATCGCATGCGTGAGCGCGGCAATCCCGCCTTTGGCTGCGGTGTAGCATTCTGTGCCGGGCATGCTCATGCGGTCGCGGCTGGAGGAGATATTAACCACCGCTGCGCCTTCTGCAAAATGATTCATGAGCAGGCGGGTGAGCATGTAGGGTGCAGCCACCCCTACCTGCAGTGCATAGTTGAATTCCTCCCATGTGCAATCCGGCAGTCCCTTGAAGAGTGGTGCCGCATTGTTGATGAGGTAATCCACTCGCCCGTATTCTTCCAGAACCTTGGCGCAGAAGGCCTGTATATCTGCTTCCCTGGATAAGTCTCCCACAAAGTACGGGTTTTGCTGCAAGTCAAATATGCACACCACAGCCCCGGCTGCACGGAACTTTTCCGCAATGCAGAGCCCGATTCCCTGGGCTCCGCCCGTCACAACTGCCACTTTGCCAGCAAACTCACTCATCATGGGTGCATTATAATGCCTGAGTGCCTGCTGTGTCAATGTTGATTCATCTGCAGGAACGGATAGGAACAAGAACCGGGATAGGGCGCGGTGCCTATCCCGGTTGAAAATGAATGCTGTTGATTTTGGCTTACACCAGCTGGGCGATGAGGGTTTCGCGGTCGCCGGGGCAGAAATCCATGGGCGGGATTTCCGGCAGGGTGTAGCAACCGGGAGTCAGGCGCATGCTGGCGCGGGCGGCGCATACCATGACCTGGGCGGTCAGCGCGGGGTTGTTGATGCGCATCTCGAACTTGAAAATCTGGTTCTGCG
>JAFXDR010000087.1 GCA_017521145.1 Akkermansia sp.
AGCACAGGTCAGGATAAAGGGTGCCAGCTCGGCTGCCAGAGCGGGCATGCGTTCCAACTGCTTCATGGTATGCTCCAGCAGTGTTCCTGCGGGTTCGGAGGCCTGGTTCTGTTGCAGGAGAGCCAGAGCATGGTAGGCATCGGCCTTAATTCGCCAGCTGGCCAGTTCTGCCTGTGTGCCCAGACCGTGGGCCGGGGTGGCCTTGCTGCAGAAATCGGCCACGGCAAGTTCCTGCCAGAAGGCGGCACTGCGGAATCGCCGTTGCTCTGCCAGGCGTTGAATCAATGCGCGGCGCAGGAAAGGCATGCCGTGGTTTGGCAGGATGGTAAGCAGTTTTTCCACCTCGCGGGTCATGCCGTGCTCCAGCAGCAGGCGCACGGCGTCCTCCCAATAATAGAAGTAGGAGGAATTGAGGGATATGGCAGCCAGTGTCACAGCCAACCGTTCCTGTTCACGGGCATTTGCCTCATCTCCTTTAGCACGGGCTACCAGCGCCATGGCCAGGCGGGTACCGGGGTAACTGTACATCTGCGGGCTGTGGCACATGGAAGCCAGAAGCCTTTCAGCCGTGGGGGTGTCGCCCTGTTGCAGGGCGTGGCGTACAAGATGGTAACCCCGTATACTGTGCTTGCCGGAGATGCGCTCCGGAGCCAGGTCGGTGCGGTACATGCCGGCATTCATGCGCCCGACCTTCAGAAGCCGCACGGCGGTTATCTTGTCCGGGGCCATGTCGTCCAGCTGCAACCAGCGGCGTTGTACATCTGCCAGTCGTTCCGGTGAGTGGGGCAGCACGTCTGTGTTGATAAAATGGTCCCTGAGAATCGGGGCAAGTAGTTCCTGTTCCGGGTCGGGTTTGCCGTCCTCATCGGTGCGTTTGGTGAGAATCCCCGCAACATCATGAATGATGGAGATAGACGACTTGGTGAACAGTCGCCCCAGGTGGTAGAGGATATTGCTGTCTGCCCGGCAGGCATCCAGAAGCTGCACGCAGGTTTCCGGCCCCAGGTGACGCATGCTGTATTCACTCATCAGCAGCGGCCAGAGCCGATGCTGGTTCAGCACTGCGGCCAGTGCCGTGGCTGCTTTTTTGTGCTCATCAAGCTTGCCGTCGCGCTCCAGTAGTGCCAGCTGCAGGGCGCAGCGGTGCAGGGCCACATTCAGGCTGCGGCAGCGGGCACGCAGAGCGGCATCATCTTTTTCGAAGACCGGGCCGTTGTTATTGATGAGGATATCGACGCCGTTTTCCGAAACTTCGATATCATAATCAGCATAATAGTTGAAATGTCCCTGGAGGGGGATGCCATCGCGGAAGATGCTGTCTTCGCGGGCGCGGGCATCCTGAGCCAGGGTGAAAAGCACCAGCGAGGAAAGGGCCTTGGCGTTTTGTTCCTGCTTCACCAGTTTTTCCAGCGCAGCAATATCCTGCTCAGCCGTGGTGGCAGGCCCCAGGAGGGCGGCGTTCCACTGCGGCAGGTTCACGGCGGTGCAGTCCGGCATTTCGGAGAGGTCTGCCGTGGGGTCGTTGAGCGATTTCCAGGGTGCGTAATCCGGCGCGGCAGCCAGCAGGTTACGCACGATGAATCCTTTCATTTCAGGGGACAGCGAGGTGGAGGAGGCCTGAATCTGCTGTAGTGCTGCCATGGGTGGCAGCTGCCCCAGGCTGCGGCCCTTCATCAGCTGCAGCCCCAGTGCCAGCGGCATGGGCAGGTCTTTGCCCCAGGGATAGTGCCAGTTGGTAAGTCCACGGCGGGCGGCATAGTCGTAGTGCACTGAATGGTCGTGCAGCAGGTATCGCAGGCGACTCTTGTTGAAAGAATTGGCATGAGCTCGCAGGTAGGGTGCGTTTTCGTGCGGCGATGTCCACAGACGGTTGCTTTCGGCCGCGCGTTTCTGGTACATGTTGTGAAGCTGGTATTTCTGCTCGGTGAGCATGGCGGGTTCACCACGCAGGGAACCCAGTATGCCCAGCATGTGTTCCGCGTAAAAATCACCTACAAAGCAGAGCGACCCCAGCCAGTTGAGCTGGTGTTGCTGCTCCTGGGGCTTTTCCTGCTCGTAGGTCTTGAGCATGTGGTTTACATACAGGTCGCGGTCCTGTTGGCTCAGGTAGCGCAGCAGCAGACGGTTCGACAGAATGAGCATGTACGTGTTCATGTCTGTGGTCTTGCCGTCCTTGATAAGCTGTTTCATCTGTTTGTGCTGGAAATCGACCCGCCTGCCGCCGCCAGAGGGTTGTTTCCAGGTTGCTTTCAGCATGTCGAAGGTGGCCTGTGTAGGGACACCAGGCAGGTTTCCCAGGGCTTTGATTGCCTGTTCGGGGGTATAGGTACGAAGCTCCCGAGAGTTGATGTTGCGGATGTAGGGCATGAGGCTTTGTTCCATTTCCTCAGCTGCCGGTGCAAGCAGGCTTCCCAGAAGGAAATAACTCAGAAGTCTTCTTATGTTCATTGCTTTGCTGTGTCAATGGGTTAAACCATATCGCTCACTACATCGGGAAGAGTTTTCACGGGTGAGGTCGGGTCATCGCGCCACACTTTTATTTTACGCATGGGGCGTTCTTCCTTCTCTTCCTCCTGC
>JAFXDR010000088.1 GCA_017521145.1 Akkermansia sp.
CCTTCAAAATCAGCTTCTTCCACCCTTTCAACTTTCAGGGTAGCCAGCAGAGTTACCAGTTGTTCCTCTGACTCAAAGGGGGAGGTATGCGAAGTCCGGGCCATAACGCAAGATAACAGTTTCGTGAGAGATAACGTGTAGACACCCGCCTCCGGGGCTTGTTCAACCAAATGTTCCTTTTTTTGCAAAATTCAGCAATTTTATCCGACTTGAGCGGTAAAAACACGTTTTTTGAGCAAATTTTCCGCATTTTCTTCAAGCCAGGCATGAATCATCTGCTCACAGGCAGCGATTTCTGCCCCGCGCAGGCGCCGCGTTTCCGCCGTAGCCTGTTCCATGGCATCCATATCGTACACACACACATCATCCACTAGGGCGCAGGCGGGGTCAACGTTGCGCGGCACGGATAAATCAATCAGGAAAAGGGGGCGCTGGCGCACCTGCTGCACCTGCTCCATCACAGCGGGAGAAACAACGTACACCGGCGATGCCGTGGATACAATGACGATATCTATGTTCTCCAGATACGGTATCCACTCAGCAAAACGAATCACCTTGCCACCCACCTGGCTGGCCAGCTCTACAGCCCGGTCATAGGAACGATTGGCCACAAAGATGCTCTCAGCCCCCCGGGAACGCAGGCTCTGTGCCGTGGTGCGCGCTACTTCCCCTGCTCCTACCACCAGTACATTGGTTCCAGCCAGGTTCCCGAGAATCTCCTGAGCCATCTGCACTGCGGCCGCCCCTACGGATGTCGGCCCACTGGTGATATGCGAAGCCGTGCGTACCTTTTTGGCTATGGTAAATGCATTCTGAAAAACACGGTTCGCAAAACCTCCGGTTACCCCCGTTTCCAAAGCCACACGGTACGCATCTTTCAACTGGCCGAAAATCTCAGTCTCTCCCACCACCATGGAATCCAGGCCGGAAGCCACCGCTGCCAGATGGAACAGAGCCTCCCTGCCATGGTGGGAATAAAACATCTTACGGCGAGATGCTGCATCCGGTGCATTACCCAGAAAATATTGCAGAATAGCCTGTAACGGTGTCTCCTGCTCCTGGCTCCAGTAATAAATTTCCGTCCGGTTACAGGTGGAGAGCAACACGCATTCCTGCACCCCGGGGAGCGAAGCCAGCGCCTTATTTACCTCACTCAACCTGGATTTGCCTACCGCAAACTGTTCACGTACCGCCACCGGACAAGTGCGGTAATTCACGCCCAGGCAGAACATCTGAGTCTCGCTCCCGGCACTCATAGCTTACAGCTTGGTAATCGCTTCCACCAGACTCGGGATCGTGTGGGCAGCAGCCTCGATATCCGGCTTGAGCCCATATTCCGCCAGCGTTGCCGTAGTCACCGGCCCGATGCTGGCAATGCGGCAGCCTTCGGGCAGCGGCAGTTTCATTTCCATGAAGTGGCGCACCGTACTGCTGCTGGTAAAGGTGATGATATCGGCCCCTTCCTCACGCAGGCGGCTCTGAGCACCGCTCACATCCTCGGTCTCCGGCACCGTGCTGTATGCCAGGCATTCATCCACAATGGCCTGTCGCTTCATCAACTCATCGTAAATCACGCGCCGGGCCTGCTCACCGTGCACCCAGAGCATGGTCACATTGGCCACACCGCCGAATTCATCGCCCTTGCGGTCAAATTCGGCAATCAATTCCTCTGCCACGGCCTTCTGGGGCATCACATCCACCATCAGCCCATATTTCCTGAGCTCCGCAGCAGTACCCGGCCCCACGGCGGCAATGCGGGCTCCACCAATCTCCCGGATATCCTCGTACACCGCAAAGAACGCCGTAAAGAAGCGGCGCACTCCATTCGGGCTGGAGAAAATAAGCCAGTCGTAGTGCGGGGCATCCACCACAGCCTCGGCAAAATCCCGTTTATCGGTGGGGTCTGCTATGCGGATAGTGGGCAGCTCAATCACATCTGCCCCGAGCGACTGCAACTGATTGCTCAGCTCACTCGCCTGCTCACGGGTGCGGGTCACAACCACGCGCTTCCCGCACAGAGGAAGCTTTGAACGCCAATCCAGCTTCGGAGCCAGGGATACGACATCCCCGATCACCACCACGGCGGGAGAAGAAATGCCGGCATTTTCCACCGCATCGGCCAGCGTGGCCACCGTGGCAATCACGCTTTTCTGGCGGCTGGTCGCAGCCCACTGAATAGCGGCAGCAGGTACCCCGCCCCCCTGCCCGGCAGCCATGAGAGCCTGCAGAGTCTCGCGGAGGCGGCTCATCCCCATGAGCATCACCTTGGTACCACTGGCTGCGGCAATCCCGGCAATATCCAGGGTGGATTCTGCCTTATTGGCTCCTTCATGCCCGGTGAACACAGTAAACTGCGTGCAGCAATCGCGGTGAGTCACAGGAATACCGGCGCAGGCGGGCCCCGCAATGGCAGAGCTCACCCCGGGCACCACCTCAAATGCCACACCTGCCGTATTCAGAGCCACGGCCTCTTCTCCACCGCGTCCGAAAACGTAAGGGTCACCGCCTTTCAGGCGCACCGTGCAGGCATATTTGCCGGCGCTGCTCACCAGCAGCTCGTTGATTTCATTCTGCGGCATGGCATGGTTGCCGGCGCGCTTACCCACGTAGATTTTCTCGCAACCGGGTTTCGCCCAGGTCAGCATGGCAGGAGAAGCCAGCGCATCGTACACCAGGCAATCGGCAGCGGCAATCAAGTCCCGGCCCCGCAGGGTCATCAAACCGGGGTCCCCAGGACCGGCTCCTATCAGATAAACTTTCCCTTTGACTGCTTGCTTCGCCATAATCAGTTCAGTATGAAATCCTCAGGTTTCAAGGGTGCCGTATCAGCCGGCTGCGGTTCCGGATTCTGTTCCGGTGACTCCGCAGCCTGCTCAGCGGCGGTTTCAGCCTGCTCAATAGCCTCGGCGGCCTGTTGTACCGCAGCGGCTTCAGCAGCAGCCTTGGCGGCGGCTTCTTCTGCGGCCCTGGCAGCAGCGGCTTCAGCGGCCTCGCGCTTGCTTATCTGCAGCAATTCCGAAACGGTCACCAGCTTATACCCTTTGGCCTGCAATCCGGTTACAATCCCTTCCAACGCATTAATGGTGGAGGCATGGATATCGTGCACCAGAATAATGGAACCGGGACGCGCCTTGCTCACAGCCGTGTTAATCACCTTGCTGACACCGGGTTTACGCCAGTCGCAGGTATCAACATCCCACAAGACAGAAGCCATGCCATAGCCATTGTACATATGGTTCACCAGAGCCTGATTCGTTGCGCCGTACGGAGGCCGCATCACACGCGGGTACGTACCGGAAATACGGCCTATCAGGTTCCGGGTGCGATTCACCTCATTATCCACCCGGGCGCGGGATACAGCATTCATCTTGATATGGCTCCAGGTATGCACGCCCAGTTCATGACCAGAGGCCGCTACGCTGGCAACCAATGACTTATAGCGGTTCACATTCTCGCCCAGCATGAAGAAAGTTCCCTTGGCGCCATGGCGGTCCAGAATAGCAACAGCCTTGCGGGTGAGCGAAGGATGCGGACCATCATCGAACGTAAGCGCCACGTACTTCCCCTTCATGGGAACATGGCTCACCTTTTTACCGAGAGGGCGCAGGCTCACGGGATTCTGCACCATAGGAAAGGCAGAGGATTCGGCAGAGGATTCAACCCTGGGTTTCGGTTTTACAACAGGACGAGGCCGGGGCTTCGGTCTGGGTGCAGGCTTCACCACAGGAGTCACAGCCTGTTCCATGTTCTGCTGCTGGTCCTGCTGCTGGCATGCC
>JAFXDR010000089.1 GCA_017521145.1 Akkermansia sp.
CCAGCACAGCGGCGGCGGTCAGGGCAGATTTGTGTTCGGCGTTGCGGGGAGTCTCCTTGAGCTTGATTTCTTCCGGCTGGGGCGCGGGAGCAGGCTCCGGTGCCGGGGCGGGTTCCACTGCGGACTCGGGATTCACCACCTCCGGGGCGGGGGCAGGAGCCGGTGCAGGCTCCGGTGCCGGGGCGGGTGCCGGGGTGGGTTCTGCCACCGGCTCGGGCTCTACGATTTCCGGTGCCGGGGTGGGTTCCGGGGTGGTCGTGGCGGTTGCGGCAGCCTGCCGGGCGGCTTCGTCAGCCTGTTTGTCGGCCTGTTTCTTGAGGAGCAGGAACACGCCGGCGCATACACCAAGGGTGGCCAGGAAAGCGCAGAGGAAAAGTAAAATGTTGCGTTTCATATGGAAATGGAAGGGGGTATCAGAGGAATTGAGTCGGTTTGATGGGGATGGTGCCGGCCGGCAGTTCAGCAGCCGGGGTGTCAGCCTGTTGCAGGGCGGCTTCGCGCCCGCGGAGCCGGCGGATGGTTTCGTACGGGTCCGGCACAGCGGGTGCCGGGTGGCTGGCAAGGAGTTTTTGTGGATCCAGGCGGTTCATCGTGCCGTTTTCCACATAGGCGGGCAGGCCTGCCTCTGTGCAGATGGAGGCAATGGCTTCGAAATGCAGGTGGGCTTTGTAGTTGCCGTTGGCTGTGCCCACGGTGCCGATGGTGGCTCCGCGGCCTACCAGCTGCCCCAGGCGGGCAATGCTCTTATCGAGATGGGCGTAAAGGGTCTGGATGATGCGGTTCTCGCCGGGCAGACGGTGCGCCAGCACCACTACCTTGCCCCAGGCGGGAGACGGTTCGCCCACGTAGACCACCAGTCCGCGGGCAGCGGCGTGTACCGGCAGCCCCAGGTCTGTATCAGCCCCGCCAATGCCGTTGATATCGCAGCCGGTGTGCTTGCCGCCGCGGGCCGGGTTGGGGGTGCCGAAAGGCTGGGCATCGTACACAAAACCACCTTGGGCCGTGCCGCAGGGGGATTGGAAACCGTCTGCCTCCGGCACAAGTGCCAGCTGGTGCGCGGTGAGCAGCACATAGCCGGGCAGCAGCTTTTCCGGCATGGTGGCAGGGGGAACATCCTGCCCGTAAATGCCTGCTGTGGCAGCAGCTGCCGGGGTGTCATCCACCTTGGTATTCAGGAGCGCAATGACCCCCGCGGCTATGGCTCCCACGCCCAGGAGCCCTAGCGTGAACAGACGCAGAGGGGTTAGGAATCGCTTTCCTGACATGCTGGCGTTGATTATACTGTCAATCCCCTTGCCTGACAAGCCTAAAGAAGTGCATAATGAATAGTGAAGAGTGAAGAAATAAATCCGCGCGGTTGGAGAACCGCGCGGAGATAAGCATTCCGGAGAAGAGGAGATAATGCACTATGCATTATTCACTCTTCACTATTCACTTAAGTGCCTTGGCGTGGGCGATGATGTTTTCCACATTCATGCCCAGGTCGTGCAGCACCACATCGCCGGGGGCAGAGAAGCCGAAGGAATCGATGCCGATGATGCTGCCTTCCGTGCCCACGTAGCGGTACCAGAGGTCGGTCTTGCCGGCTTCGATAGCCAGGCGGCGGGTGCAGGCGGCGGGCAGGATGCTTTCGCGGTAGGCGGCATCCTGCTTGTTGAAGCGGAACATGGAGGGCATGGAGACCACGCGCACATCCGGGCCCAGTTCCCTGGCGGCCTGCAGCGCGAGAATGAGCTCGGAGCCGGAGGAGATGATGATGGTGCCGGGCTGCTCGGTCTGCTCCTTGAGGGCAATGTAGGCGCCCTTCATGGTGCCCATGCGGCGGGTTTCGGCAGAGATATCCACCACGCTGGTGAGGCTGGGGATATTCTGGCGGGTGAAGATGAGGGCGGTGGGGCCGTCCTTGCGCTCCATGGCGCACATCCAGGCACCGGCGGCTTCTTCTTCATCGGCCGGGCGTACCACATCCAGGTTCGGGATGACGCGCAGACCGCTCACGGTTTCCACCGGCTGGTGGGTGGGGCCGTCCTCGCCCACGGCCACGGAGTCGTGCGTGAGCACATAGGTGACGGGAAGTTCGGAGAGTGCGGCCACGCGGATGCTGGCGCGCATATAGTCCACGAACACGCAGAAGGTGCCGGCAGACACGCGGAAGATGCCGTCATAAGCCATGCCGTTGCAGATGGCGGCCATGGCGTGCTCGCGGATGCCGAACCAGAAGTTGCGCCCGGTGTAGTCGGTGGCGGAGAAATCGCCTGCGCCCTTCAGGTAGTTCTTGTTGGAGGAGAAGAGGTCCGCGCTGGTGGAGAGCAGGCCGGTGCAGGCGGAGCCGATGGCGTTCTGGGCTACAGCGCCGGAGGAACGGGTGGCTTCCTTGGCTCCAGGGGCCCAGGTGGGGATGAGTTCGTTGCTGGCATCGGCGCTCAGGCCGTTGACTGCCAGGTCCATGCTGAGGGCGAGTTCTGCGGCCTTCTCGGGGTTGGCGTCGCTCCAGGCGGCAAAGGTGGCTTTCCACTCAGCATAGGCGGCTTCGCGCTGGGTCTTGAGTTCGGCCATGTAGGCGCGCACATCGTCGGAAACGTAGTACTGCTGGTCGGTGGGCAGCCCCCAGTTGGCGTGAGCTTCAGCCCAGAGCTTGGCACCGCCTTCGCCATGGCCCTTGGTGGTGCCTTCGAAACCGGGCACACCCTTGGCAATGATGGTCTTGGCGATGATGAGCTTCGGGCGGCCGTTCTTCTCCAGGCGGCACACGCGGAGGGTCTTTTCCACCTCATCCATGTTGTGGCCATCGATGGTGAAAGTATCCCAGCCCTGGGCGGTGAAGCAAGCGGCAATATCATCCACCTGGGTCACTTCGATGGGGGCATCGAGCGTGATGCCGTTGGCATCGTAGATGAGGATGAGGTTATCAAGCTTCAGAGTGCCGGCAATGGCAGCAGCTTCACGGGAAATGCCTTCCTCAATGCAGCCATCGCCCGCCAGGCAGTAGACGTTGTGGTTGAAAATCTCGTGCTCCGGGGTGTTGAAGCGGGCGGCGGCATGCTTGCCGGAAATAGCAAAACCCACGGCATTGGCAATGCCCTGACCCAGCGGCCCCGTGGTGCATTCCACACCGGGGCAGCAGCCGAATTCCGGGTGTCCGGGGGTGTTGGAACCCTTGGAACGGAAAGCTTTCACATCGTCCATGCTTACGCCGAATCCACTGAGGTGCAGCCAGCTGTAAAGGAACATGGAGCCGTGGCCGCCGGAAAGGATGAAGCGGTCGCGGTTGAGCCAGCGCGGCTCTGCGGGGTTCACATTGAGCAGTTCGCCATAGAGAACAGCGCCGATTTCTGCGCAGCCCAGGGGCAGACCCATGTGGCCGGATGCCTTGTCGTAAATGGCATCAATTGCAAGACCTCTGGCCTGATTTGCAGCCTTCTGAAGGATTTCCGTGTTCATGCGAATTTGAGTATAACAGATGCCGTTTCTTTGTAAAGCCAAAATGAATAATTATCAAGGCGGCGCATTCGGACAAAAATATGCACACCGAAATGCAAAAATTGGGAGCAGAAAAGGATAGCAAGGACAAAAATACGCACTATAATGCGTGTATGGTCTTAAAAATAAATTAACAGGATGCCATGGTGCTGCTTCTTCAGGCAAGAAGAGAGTACCGATTACTGAGGGGGGAAGAAGCCTCGCTGCCTCTTTTCTGACCGTTTGTCAGAAGAGACCGGGTATGATAGAAAACACCTCAACAAGCAAGAGGGAGGAAGCAAAACTCCGATACAGGAGAGTTATCGGCGGCCCGGTTGTTGCTTCAATCAACACTCGGGCTTTCCTGCCTGCCACTGGCCATCATTGAGTGGCACCGGCTTCGCGTAGAAGCCTGATGCATTCATGGCGGGGGCCACTCACTCCTGATTCGGCGCATTGCAGAGGAGTACGCTTATGAAAATAATTACCACCTATGCGTTTGTTGACATCAATGCCCGGCATTGCGAGCAGCAATTTGAGGCACTCCACGGAATTCCCGTAACACGCACGGTGGATGGCACAATGTCCGTCAACTTCGCCGTTCACATCAATACCGGGCAACGCCAGCAGAAGTTTGACGAACTCCGGTTGATTAGCTTCACAAGCCATATTCAACAAAACCTGTTTTTTTTCTCCTCCTCTGGGTGAATGCAGCATACACTTGAACGCGTCCAGGTTTTCCAGACCAAGTGCTATTCCAATCGGAGTCCTTCCCTCGAATTCAGCATTGACATCTGCCCCGGCCTTCACCTGAGCCTGTATCTGCTCAAGGTCATTTTTAAGCACGGCAACAACAAATGGCGGCAGTTTGGAGGTGTCGAACTTCGGGTGATTGACCAAGGCGCGGAGCTTTTTTACATGAACATCGCCCGAGCTCCATCTATACAAGGCATACGTTTCCTTCGCATCCGGCTCTGTATAATTCGGATCGACACCAGCAGCAAGCAATGCCTCGAAAATGCGATAATCTAAGCTGTAATCATCCAAGGTTTTGGTAAACAGCTTCGGGTCAGACACATCTGGCTTGGCATCAAGTATCATGCGGACACACTCATAATCATTCGCCCATATGGCATATTGCAAGACCGTTTCAAATTGCAAAAGGCTGGATGTCGAGGACTTGGTGTTCGTCGCTGACTCCGGAGAACATGCTTGAGGGCGGGCATTGATATCTGCGCCTTTTTTCAATAGCATACGAACCTCCTTTGTATTGCCGGAAATCACCGCTTTATGCAGTGGGGGCAACGGCCCCGGTGAATACTTAAGGAGACAATGAATCTTGCTATTCCGGTAGGGGCTGTTCTTCAACCAATGATGCCCCACCAGATCCCTGACTATGCTCACACGCGCGTTTCCCTCCCCATCACTTTCTGGTCCCACAAAGGGTTCATCCAGATTCAGTCCCGGTGCCGCCAGGGTAAGGGTAAACTCTGTGATGCTACCCTTGAGTGCTGACATTCCTATCTGGGTTGTACCATACATACCCTCTTCCTCCTGAAAATTTTCGCCGGTAGCCGCACGCAATGCTAATCGGTGAGTTCGCGAAGTCTTGTTCGTTTCCGGAGCCTTCAGCAATGCTTCTGCTTTTTCTTTTATTCCCGGGGCACGCAGCATAGCTTCCACGCATTTGAGATGCCAGGCCGCAGCCGCCAGATGAACGGCAGAAAACCCGCTCTTACCGATTTCGAAGATATCGGCGCCCTGCTTCACCAGTTTCAGCACTTTCTTGGTATTCCCTGTAACCGCGGCGCGTTCCAGCGGGTTCCATTCATCCACCTTTGCTACTTTGGACTGGATAAACAGCCTGATGGCAGGAGCATTGCCCACATCCAGCGCTATGGACAGGGGTGTTTCGCCTTTCTGATTTGCTTTAGTTGTGTCGGCCCCTACGGCAAGCAAAGCCGCCAGCACCTGCACCTTATCCGGTTCGCCGGCTACTTGCAGCAGGGTTTCCTGGTATTTTTCCGGCGCAATGTTCAGTTTCTCCAGTAATTCACGACCCTCCGTCTCTGTCAGCAGCTTGGTTTTCTGTATTTTCCCGTTCTTCTTCTTAGTCGTAGTCTTCGTTCTGGCTTTCTTCTTCTTTGCCGGTGTTATGCCAGAAGAATCACCCTTGGCTTCCACCGGCAGCACGGTAGTCAGAGTGAAGGTAGTAATCAAGGCGAGAAAGGCACACAGTTTCATATATCTTTCAGGTTGAAGAGATGCAGGAATCAAATTACGGTATCAGTGTATCGCATTCCCTATGCGATATAAAGCGCAAGTATCTAAGCCTCTCTTCTTTATTGTTGATTTATATCTCGCTCCAGAAAACAAGGCATGCGAGCTAATGCAACAAAATCAAAAGATTAGCCCTATTTGACTTTACATCGCATAGGGAATGCGATACTTACTCTGCAATCCTGGGACTCGCAGCATTTGCAAATTGTCCTTAGTCCATCTGCTTTTTATCCCAGCTTGATTTTGAGCATGCGGCAGGCACCCAGGAAACAGGTCTGGTAGTCCAGCTTGCCATTGGGCAGGGTGGGGATGTATTTGACCGGGATGATGTGCTTGGGTGCCCAGCTGGAGGGCAGGTGCAGGTTGGTCACGCCGTAGCGCAGGGTGAGGTAGTCGGAGGGTATCACCTCTTTATGCAGCGTGGAAAGCATGATGAGTTCCTCGCCGCCGGTGCGGCTGGGCACGCTCACCACGGCCAGCTTGCGCTCGTTTTCCTCCGGGGTCACGTTGAAAATCTTGTAGAGGATTTCCTCCAGCTGCACGTGGGGAATCATCTCGCTGCCCATCTGGGTGAAGCGCACCTTGCGGCCCAGGATGGTGAGCAGCCCATCGGGGGTCATGTAGCCCACATCACCGGTGCAGAACCAGTTGCCGTGCATGCGCGGAGAATCCTCATTTTCCACGCCCAGATAGCTGCGGGTCACAGCCGGGCCTTTCAGCCACACCAGGCCGGGGTTGCCGGGGGTGGGCGAGGCTTCCGGGGTGTAGAGCCCGGTGATACGCACGGCTACGCCCGGCAGCGGGGCGCCGATTCCGCCTTTGCGGGTGGTGGGCAGCACGGGGCGCAGGCTCTCCGGGTCGGTGGCCGGGGCCGGCATGGCTGCGGCGGCAAAGGGGAGCACCTCAGCAGTGCTGTAACATTCCAGCAGCTGCAGGCCAAAGCGTTGCTGCGCGGCTTCGGCCAGATCGGCAGGCAGTTTGGAACCACTGCTCAGGCAGTAGTGCAGCTGGGCAAAGGTGGTGGGTTCCTTGGCGGCTTTGAGCATGGCGCGCAGACCCGCCGGGGTGTTGGCGGTGAGCGCCACATTGTAATCATGCACCAGGGTGCAGAGGCGCTTACCGGCCGTGGGGGTGGGGTAGGTCACCATGTCATACCCGCCCAGCAGGGGCAGCAGTAAGCCGCTGATGAGCCCGGCGGGGGTGTAGGCCGGCAGCACGGAGAGCAGGATATCGTGCCCGGGGTTCAGTTCCAGCCTGCTGCGCAGGCTGATGGCGCCTGCCAGCAGCATGCGGTGGGTGATGGGTACACCCAGTGGTTTATCCTCGGTGCCGCCGGTGAAGATGATGGAGGCCACCGTTTCCGGGGCAGAGCTGACCACCCGCGCGTGCTGCATGAGCTGCTGCGGGGTGCGCAGCTTGCTGATGGTGTTCCAGGCCTTGAGCTTCCACGGGCCTTGCTCGGCGAGCTCCTGGTCCAGGTAGATGAGGTCGCGGCTGTGCGGCCAGCAGAACTGGCGCTGCTTGTTCACGAATCGCGTATCGGTGAGGAAGCGGGTGAGCCCGGCCTGCTTCACCATGTGCTCAAATTGTTCTTTTGTGGCGGTGTAGTTGATATTGACCGCCGTGATACCCGCCAGCAGGCAGGCCAGGTTGGCAATGGTGGCCAGCTTGCCCGGCGGCAGGATGATGCCCATGCGCGCCGTGGCGGCGTGCTTTTCGAGCACGCTGGTGGCCATGACCGCGGCAGAAAGGATATCGCGGTAGCAGAGTGTGGAGTCGTCAATGCCGTCAATCAGGCGGCCCTTGGGGTTGCGCAGCAGGGCTTCCACCAGCATTTCGGCCAGGTTCACATGCTCCAGCATGGGCAGCTGCTCCAGTTGGGCCACCTGGGCATTCATCCACGCTGCCTGCACGCGCGCGCCCAGCTGGCTGCCGGCGCGCAGCGGCGGGCAGAAACTGATGTGCAGCCGGTCATACGGCTCCCGGGTGGTGATGGCGGCATCAAAATAATTGTTGTACATGCCCACATACACCGGCATGGCATGCAGCGGGGTGGTATCGAAGAGCGAGAGCAGGTGGGCCGGCACATCGCTCAGGCAGCCCGGGGCCTGCACCGGACGCCCCGGCAGCAGCACCACGTGGCGCCCGCGCTCCATCTGCTGGCGCGCTTTCACGATGATGGACTCGCGCCCATCCTGGTTCAGCAGGCAACTGAAACCGGGCGGCTGCGTTTCATACAGGTGATTCATGATGGCCTTGCCCGGCATGAGTGTCTTTTCCACCATCCAGGCCACGCGGCCGTGGCCACCCAGTGCTTTTTCCAGCTCCAGCATGGTGGGCAGATCCACACGGTTCGGCAGCACCAGCATCGGTTGTGCCGGTACGCTGTCTGCTCCCTCTATGCGAATCTCACTCATGGCCTGCCCGCCCAGTCTAGCATATCTTTACCCGCCTTGCGAGTCTGAAAACAGGGATTGTACACACTTTTTCCCATGCGGCGCGCAGCGTGCTTTCACCCGCTCCGCAGAAGTGGAATATGCAGAAGTACGAGGTACGAAGTCCGAAGTACGAAGTGTAAAGTTCCGCGGGCGTTCGCCCGCAATTATTTACTTCGTACCTCCCACCTCGTACTTCGTACTTTTGTCGGAACGACAAATATCAATTTGTCAATCCATGTGCCCCGAAACTTCCGGAACCCTCGCAGGCTGGCGGGAGATGAAAAAAAACGCACCCCGCAGCGCGGGAGCATGCGCTGCGGGGTGAAAAATTGTCAATCGTCAATTATCATTTAATCAGTCCGAGCTCCTGGCCGGCCTTGGCAAAGGCGGCGATGGCGCGGTCGAGCTGCTCGGTGGTGTGGGCAGCAGAAATCTGGGTGCGGATACGGGCCTGTTCCTTGGGCACCACCGGGTAGAAGAAGCCCATGGCGTACACGCCGAGCTCCAGCAGGCGGTTGCTCATGCGCTGGGAGAGGGCGGCATCGCCAATCATCACCGGCACAATGGCGTGGCCGGCACCAGCCAGGGTGAACCCGCACTGCTCCATACCCTTGCGGAAGTAGGCAGCATTGCTCTGCACGCGCTCCACCAGCTCAGTGGATTCCTCGAGCATATCGAGCACCTTGATGGTGGTGGCGGCAATGGCGGGCATCACGCTGTTGGAGAACAGGTACGGGCGGGCCTTCTGGCGCAGCATATCAACGATTTCCTTCTTAGCGGAAACATAGCCGCCGGAAGCGCCACCCAGCGCCTTGCCGAAAGTACCGGTGGTGATATCAATCTTGCCGAAGAGACCGCAGTGCTCGTGCGTGCCGCGACCGCGCTTGCCCAGCACACCCGTGGCGTGGGATTCGTCGAAGTGCACCAGTGCGCCGTACTTTTCGGCAAGCGCGTGAATCTTATCCAGGCTGGCCACAATGCCATCCATGGAGAACACACCGTCCGTGGAAATCAGGATCGTGCGGGCACCGGCGGCCTTGGCTTCCTGCAGTTTGGCTTCCAGGTCGGCCATATCATTGTTGGCATAGCGGTAGCGGGCGGCCTTGCACAGGCGCACGCCATCGATGATGGAAGCGTGGTTCAGCGAGTCGGAAATGATGGCGTCCTCCTTGCTCAGCAGGCCTTCAAACAGACCACCGTTAGCATCAAAGCAGGAACCGAAAAGGATAGTGTCCTCTGTGCCGAGGAAGGCGCTCAGGCGCTCCTCAAGCTGCTGGTGCAGGGTCTGTGTGCCGCAGATGAAACGCACAGAAGCCATGCCGTAGCCCCAGCGGTCGATGGCATCCTTGGCGGCCTGCATGAGCACCGGGCTGTTAGCCAGACCCAGGTAGTTGTTGGCGCACATGTTGATAACCTGGCTGCCATCCTTCAGACCCACCTCAGAGTACTGCTGGGTGTCGATATAGCGTTCCTGCTTGAACAGACCGGCGGCCTTCAGTGCCTCCAGGTCGCTCACCAGACGATTCTTGAATTCGGGATTGTACATGGAAATATCGGGGGTATATGAAAATTTCTGCCCGGGGGGGATTCTACTCCTGAGTGCCAGTATTGTCAATGCCGTATTATATCTCACCCGCGCCAGCGGCGCGGGTTTTCACACAGGCGCAGCCTGTTTTCACTTTTCACGCGCGCGCAGCGCGTTTTCACCCGCTCCGCAGGAGCGGAAAATGCCGCCTGCTCTTGGCGTCGGGGCTCTGTTAATTTTACTGTTTAACAAGGCGTTCCGCCCGCCACGCTGGCACGTGTCGGGCTCCACACCTCGCTCGCTATGATTATGCCGCCCTCCGGGCTCCAGGCATTTATTTGTCCCAGTGATTACACCATGGGAAACGATATCGCCCCGCGGGCGACGATATACGCGCCAGCGGCGCGGGTTTTCACATTTCACGCGCTGGCGCGCGTGTGAAAAGTGAAACCAGGCTGCGCCTGAATGAAAACCCGCGCCGGAGGCGCGGGTGAGTATCAAATGCCCCGGGCAGAATGCCCGGCAAATTTTTTCAATTGTCAATCGTCAATCGTCAATTGTCAATCTCCTTGAGTGCCTCGTTGATGCTGCCCATGTATTCGACAATCTGCTTGTTCACGTTGTTGGTGTGAAGCTCGCAGGCCATGCGGATGGCGTTGAGGATGGCCACGCCGGTGGCGGAGCCGTGGGCAATGATGGAGAGGCCGTTCACACCGATGAGGGGGCTGCCGCCCACGGCATCGGCGCTCATGCGCTTGCGGAGGGTCTTGAAGACGCTGCTCATGCCAATGGCACCAATCATGGCCATGATGCTGCTCTTGATGGCGGCTTTCATGGTGTGGGCAAAGAACTTGGCTGTGCTTTCCACGCACTTGAGGAGGATGTTGCCGGTGAAACCATCGGTCACGGCTACATCGAGCCCGTGCTCGAAGAGATCGTGCCCCTCAGTGTTGCCTACGAATTCGAAGGGCAGCAGGCCGCGCTTGTCGAGCTCGCGGAGCAGGGCATAAGTCTTGAGGGAGGTTTCACTGCCTTTGCAGTCCTCGGTGCCGTTGCTCATCACGCCCACCTTGGGCTGCGGGCGGTTGTACACGTAGCGCGACATGAGGGCGGCCATGACGGCGTAGCCCACCATGTGGGAGGGCTTGGCGTCCGGGTTGGCTCCGGTATCGCTCACCAGCACATTGCCATGTGCGGCGGGCAGGGGGGAGATGATGCCGGCGCGTTCCACACCGGGCAGCAGGCGCAGTTTGATGGTGCTGGCGGCCACGGCGGCGCCGGTGTTGCCGGCGGAGAGCACGGCATCGGCCACGCCGCTTTTCACCAGGTCCACGGCAATGCTCATGGAGGATTTCTTTTTCTGACGCACGGCCATGATGCCGCTTTCCTCCATGGTGACTACTTCGGGGGCGTGTACGAACTCAATCTTGGGATGGTTGGCAATACCGGCAGCCTCACAGGCGGCTTTCACGGTGTCGCCATCGCCCACCATGTAGATTTTTTCCAGTTCCGGCACCTGCTGCAAGGCAAGTCTGGCGCCGTCTACATTGATTTGCGGCGCGTTATCGCCGCCCATAGCATCAAGTGCAAGCTTCATGAAAGGGAAAAAGGTTGTATGTGAAGAATACTTGACATTACTCTAGCAGATACTGTTAGTTTGTCAATACAAAAACAACCCATACCGTGTGGTATGGGCTGTTGCTTGAAAACTTTTGAAGTCAGTTGAAAGTCAGCGGAATTAGTCCACGAGCTTCACAACCACCTCAGCGCCGCTCTGGGTCTTGTAGGTGCCGCACTGCGGGCAGGCGGTGTGACCGGGGACGGCTGCGCCACACTTCGGGCACTTGCCGAGCTTGGGAGCCTTCCAGGCCTGGGCGGCCAGGCGGGAGCGCTGCTTCATCTTGGACGTTCTGCGTTTCGGAGCTGCCATAGTTCTATATCTGGTTTAAGGAGTTCTGTGATACATTGAGTGGAGCTTCGGCGCTTATTCCTTGGGAAACTGATCCAGTGCATCCCAGACGCTTTCGCCACTCGGGGTGGCAGAGTCTACACCCGATTGGGGGTCTTTGTCCAGTCTAAAATCACCAAAAGTGTCATTTATTTCACATTCAAGCCCTGAAATCTCACATTTCGGGTAGCTGGGCAGGGCTAAAACGACCTCTTCGCGCAAATCATCGGTGATATCCAGCGCCAGTTTTCCTTTCACGTCATACGAGTAGGCCAGGTCTTCGAGCTCCACTGTGTAGGGGAAATAAGCCAGGCAGCGGTCGCAGCGCAGCTCGAAGGGGGCAGAGAGTCTGCCGCGCACCATGAGTTCGGTCTCGAATAGCTGCACTTCCAGCTCATAGCTCAGCGGCCCGGTGCTGCGCAGCGCGGCACTGTCGATACCGAATACAGCGGCATCGAGCTCGCCGCTCAGGTAGCGGCCTTCCTCGGGGAATTCCTCCAGCGGGATGATGAGTTGCATCTGCATGCGCTTACCTTACCGTTTATGCGCGCATGTGGCAAGCATATATTTATCTCGCGGCGCCAGCCGCGAACTTATCTCCGCGTCAGCGGAACTTATCTCGCCGCAGGGCGAACTTATCTCCCGGCGTCAGCCGGGAACTTATCCCGGTCCCGCAGGGGGGCAGATGATAAAAGCGCCTTTCCGGTGTATTAGCGGAGCCTTCGTTCCAGGTCTTCTATACTTGGCAGAGAGTCTGCAATCTGCGCAGTTGAAAGGTCATATTCTGAGATGCCAGGAGGCTGATTGTAGCCATCCAGGGCGTAACGGGCGAATATGTTGTCTTTGGTCTTGCAGATCAGGAGGCCGATGGTTCTGTTGTCACCATCGCGTCGCAGTATGGCATCGGCCATGGAGACATAGGTGCTGAGCTGGCCAAGGTGAGCCGCCTCAAACTCATTTATTCAATAATGGTCCACAAGCGGCCGTTGCGGGCGCGGATGAGGCGGATATCGAGGTCGAAGGCGGCTTTGAGGTTCTGCTCGGTGAGCACCTCATCGCGCGAGCCGTAGGCCTGGATTTCGCCCTGGCGCAGAATCATGCCGCGGGTGAATTCGGGCAGGATGTCCTCGATTCGCTGGGTGATGAAGATGATGGTGAGCTCCGGGTGGGCGGCGGCGAGCTCGGCAATGGTGTTGAGCAGGAATTCGCGCCCGGCGATGTCGAGGTAGACACTGGGTTCATCCAGTATCATGAGCTCGGGCTGGGTCATGAGGGCGCGGGCAATGAGCACCTTGACCTGCTCACCGCTGCTCATGGTGGCTACGGTGCGCTCCATGAGGTGCCCGGCGCGCAGGCTGTGCATGAGGGAGGCGGCGCGTGCTTCTTCCTCCGGTGTGGGGTCGCGGTAGAGGCCGATGGTGGCATCCGGCCCGCTGAGCACCATTTCGCGGCCGGTCCAGTCGCGGTCGCCCAGCCATTGGTGCATGAGCGGGCTTACCCAGGCAATGCGTTTGCGGAGCTCCTGCAGATTCACGGTGCCGAAACGCTTGCCGAGTACTTCGACCGTGGCGCCGAAAAGCGGCCAGGCATAGCCCATGAGCATGCGCACCAGGGTGGTTTTGCCTGCGCCGTTGGCGCCCAGAATGAAGCAGCGTTCGCCGCGTTTCACCTGCCAGTTGATGCTGTGCAGGATTTCGCGTCCGCTGAGGTAGACGGTGGCTTTTTCGACATTGATGATGTTTTCCATGGTGCGCCGGGGTGGGGTGGTAAAAAAGATTCGGCGGGTTGGAGCAACCCGCCGAATCCTGCATTCAAACTTGAATTAGTTGCGTTCGAAGAGGGAGCGAATCTTGCTGCCCACGATTTCGACCGGGTGCTCGGCCAGAGCAGCGCGCTTGGCCAGCAGGTTGGGGGCGCCGGCAGCGGCTTCGGCCAGCCACACACGGGCGAATTCGCCGGTTTCGATGCGCTTGAGGCTTTCCTTCATCTTCTCCTTTACCTCCGGGCCCAGAATCTGCGGGCCGTTGTAGTATTCACCGAATTCAGCGGTGTTGGAGATGACGCCGTTCATGGCCTGGATGCCCTTGTTGTAGATGATGTCCACGATGAGCTTGGCTTCGTGTACGCATTCGAAGTAGGCCATCTCGGCGGGGTAACCGGCTTCGATGAGGGTCTCGAAACCGTACTTCATGAGGTCTACCAGACCACCGCAGAGCACGTTCTGCTCGCCGAAGAGGTCTTCGTAGGTTTCCTGCTGCATGGTGCATTCGAGCACGCCGCCGCGGGTCAGGCCCTCAGCCTTGGCCATGGCCAGGGCGGTCTGCTGGGCGTTGCCGCTGGGGTTCTGCCACACGGCGATGAGACCGGGGCAGCCGAAGCCTTCCTCGAATACGCGGCGCACCTCGGTGCCGGGGCCCTTGGGTGCCACCATAATCACGTCCACATCAGCCGGGGGAACGATGGTCTTGAACACATAGGCAAAGCCGTGGGAGCAGCAGAGGGTCTTGCCGGCTGCCAGATTCGGCTTGATCTGGGTCTCGTATACCTCGCCGTGGTGCTCATCGGGCAGCAGGATGTGGATGATATCGGCCTTGGCGGCGGCATCGGCCACGGGCATCACTTCAAAGCCATCCTGAGCGGCGGCATCCCAGCTCTTGCCGGGGCGGATGCCGATAATCACGTGTACACCGCTATCGCGCATGCAGAGAGCCTGGGCGCGACCCTGGGCGCCGTAGCCGATCACGGCCACGGTCTTGCCATTGAGAACGCTCACATCGGCGTCCTTGTCGTGGAGAATGTTCATTGCTGTATTTGGAGGGTTGTGTTTCAAACAGATTACGTTTGAACGTATGCGGGAATTGTAACAAGGCAAGGGCCTATTGCAAGCCAAAATTGCGTATTCCTGCGCCTGGCGGGTTATTTTTCTTGCGGTGGTGGTGAATTATGGTAGAGTATGGGGAGTATGAAGCTGCACTATTCTCTCCGGCGCGCAGCCGGTTTCACTCTGATTGAAATCATGGTGGTGATTGCCATCATGGTGGCGCTGGCCTCTGTGGCCGGCACGGCTATCTATTCGCACATGGGCGCGGGCGATGAAGCCAAATGCCGCGCCCAGCTCGAACAGCTTATCCAGATTGGCACCAAGTACAGCCAGGATATTGCCCACACCGGTATTCTGCCCACCAGCGGTATGGAGGATGATGAGGATACCGAAACCGTGAACGAGAGCGAGGGCTGGTGGCTTTCCATCGCCCCGGAGCTCGATGCCGTGGTATACCCCCGCACCAAGGGTGGCAAGATGAAGGTTTCCAGCATCTTCCACTGCCCGGCTGATACCCGCGCTTCCATCAGCGCGGCAGAGAGCACCTTTGCGGCCGATGAGCGCACGGTGTCCTACGTCTCCTGGACCGATGCTTCCGATGACCCCGAAAACCCGAACTCCTGCATCCGCACCACCGCCAAGCAGAACCTGGACAATCTGCCCTGGCTTTCCGATGGCAACCCCATCAAGGGTGAGAGCGTGAAGGATGTGGAGAGCTTCCGGAAGATGGTGATGCCCGCCGCAGAACGCCATGGTGGCAAGGTGCTGGTGGCTTATGCCAGCGGTGCTGTGAAGGCTATTGAGGTGGACGAGGAAGACCCGGATGCCGCCAAGCTCTTCAGGAAGTTTGCCCCGGATCTGGCCAGGAAAGCCGAAAAGGAAGGCAAGAAGAACAAGAAGGGCAAGAAGA
>JAFXDR010000090.1 GCA_017521145.1 Akkermansia sp.
GGGCGCTTTGTGGAGGTGCTCGATACCCTGACTGCCGCCGGACTGAATGTGGAAGAAATTCCCGTCCGTATCGACTACGAGCCCTGAGAGGGGGAACATTCCACGGACAGGATTCTGCTTTCATGCTTCCCCCTGAAAGTTCCTTTTTTTCACGATTCACGCCTCATTATTCACTTTTTAGGCTGGTAATTCAGCAAAAAGTGCGTATAATGCCCGCGCTATGTCAGAAAACACACCTGCTAATACCGCTCCGGGTTCCTCTGAGGAGGAACTGATTGCCGTGCGCCGCGAGAAGGTGGGCAAGATTCGCGACCTGGGGGTCAATCCCTATGGTGGGCGTTTCGATGTCACCACCAGCGCGGGCGAAATCAAGGCAAATTTCGAGGAAGGTAAACAGGTGAAATTCCTCGGCCGCATCACTGCCCTGCGCGATATGGGCAACACCCAGTTCTTCACCGTGGGTGATGTGCGCGGTGCTATCCAGTGCATGCTGACCAAGAAATCCATGGAGCCCGAAGCATGGGCGCTTTGGAAGCTGCTGGAGCGTGGCGACTGGATCGGTATCGAGGGCGAAACCTTTGTGACCCGCACCGGCGAACCCTCCGTGCGCGTAGCCGGGTTCAAGGTGCTTTCCAAGGCCCTGCGCCCCATGCCCGACAAATTCCACGGTCTGGCCGATATGGACCTGCGCTACCGCCGCCGCCACCTGGACCTGATGAGCAATGCCGAAAGCGCCGACCGCTTCGTGAAGCGCTCCCTCATTGTGCAGGAAATCCGCCAGTACCTCATCAACCACGGGTTCCTGGAGGTAGAGACCCCCATGCTCCAGGACATTGCCGGCGGTGCTTCTGCCAAGCCTTTCGAATCCTATTACAACGCGCTGAAGAAAGCCGTGACCCTGCGCATCGCGCCGGAGCTCTTCCTGAAGCGCCTGCTGGTGGGTGGTTTCCCGAAGGTATTCGAGCTGAACCGCAACTTCCGTAACGAAGGTGTGGACCGCCGCCACAACCCGGAATTCACCGTGCTGGAGGTATACGAAGCCGGTGGCGACTACGAGACCATGGCCACCATGATGGAAGAAATGATCTGCACCGTGGCCGAGAAGGTGTTCGGCACGCTGAAGTTCGACCAGTACGATGACAACGGCAACCTGCGCTGGACGGTTGACCTGACCCGCCCCTGGCGCCGCGCCGATTACAACGACCTGGTAAAGGAAGTGGCTGGTGCCGATTGGTTTGAGCTCACCCCCGAGCAACGCCGCAACCGCGCCGAAAACGAACTGCACGTGCAGATTGGCGATGAGCTGAACGATACCGATGTAACCCAGCAGGTCTACGAGAAGCTGGTGGAAGAGAAGCAGGCCAATCCTCTCTTTGTGTGCCACGTGGCCCGCGACCTGGTGCCCCTGGCCAAGGCCAACCCCGAGGATCCCAGCGTGGTGGATGTGTTCGAGCTGGTCATGAACGGCCAGGAGCTCTGCCCCGGCTATTCCGAGCAGAACGACCCCGTGGAGCAGCTGGAGCGCCTGCAGCACCAGGCTGGAGAGGATACCCAGAAGATTGACTACGATTTCGTAGAAACGCTGGAAAGCGGCATGCCCAGCGCCGGTGGCATCGGCATTGGTATTGACCGCCTCTGCATGCTCATGACCGGAGCCAGCTCCATCCGCGACATCATCCTCTTCCCGCAGCTCAAGAACCGCGGCTAAGCCGGGCTTTTGAACTTTTGTCAGAAACACTTGCAAACCGCCCCTGTCAAGGGGCGGTTTTCTGGTATCACAATAACATAGTTTCCACTCAGTTCCGCTTCTTCTCCCAGGAGAAGGGCTCGAACTCAGCTACAGCCTTCGGGTCTGCCCAGGAGGGCTTGCGCATGGCGTAGATGAGGATGGGGATACCGGCAAAGACAATGGTGCCCACGATAAGGATGCCCACGTAAACCACCGGGCTGCCCACGGGAATCTGTCCCGGAGGAATGAAGCTGAAGATGAAGGCCACAAGGCTGCCCAGCAGGCCAAGGCCGCCGACAATCCACATGCCGAAGGTCTTGCCGCAGGGAATGCGGAAGGAACGCGGCACATCGGGCTCACGGTAGCGCAGGTAGATGGCAGCCGCAAACATGAGCATGTACATGATGAGGTAGAGCAGAATGGTGAGCTGAGAGATAATCTGATAAGCCGACTGCACACTGGGCAGAACCACGAAAAGCACCGAAAGCAGTGTGACAATACAACCCTGCACCAGCAGAATGCCAACCTGCACACCTGCCTTGTTGGTGCGCTGCATGAAACGCGGCAGATACCCCGCACAGCCTACCTGCAACAAGCCCTTGGACGGGCCGCCCACCCAGGCTACCACCTGAGCCAGCACACCGAACGCCAGGCAGAGCGCCATAATCGGTCCCAGCCAGGAAACCTGGAAATAGGCAAAGAGATTGTCGAAGGCGATAAGCAGGCTCTGGGTCAGCGTAATCTGGTCGTGGGGAATGATGAAGCCGATAGCCAGTGTACCGAACACGAAGATACACACGGTGATGACCGAAGCTATCGCAATGGCCAACGGATAATCGCGGCTGGGGTTCTCGCATTCTTTCACATGCACGGCGCTCATCTCCATGCCGGCGTAGAAGAGGAAGATGCTGGCCGCCAGCACGATGTTATTGAAGTTGGAGAGGTCCGGGATAAAATCGCGGGCATTCATGCTGATATCGATGGGATTGCCCTTACCCCAGTACACCATGCCCATGAGCACCAGCAGAGCGGCGGGAATCACCGTACCCAGCATGGCGCCCCATTTTGTGATACTGCCGCTGGTCTGCATGCCGCGCATATTCAGCAGCGTGGCCAGCCAGTATACCACCAGCACCACAATGAGCACGTAGATATTATTGGATGCCAGCGCCTGATCCCAACTCTGATTGGGGCCCATGAATGCCAGCGATACCGCGGCAAAGGTGAGCACCGTGGGAAACCAGATGGTGGTCTGAATCCACTGCAGCCAGATGGCCAGGAATCCCCAGCGCGGGCCAAAGGCCTCGCCCACCCAACGGAACACACCGCCTTTCTGCGGCCAGCCCGTGGTAAGCTCTGCCGCCACCAGCGATACCGGAATCAGGAAGAAGACCGCAGCAAAGATATAATAGAATGCCGAGCTGAGGCCATAGGTTGTTTCTGCCGGCAGGCCACGCAGGCTCACAATGGCAGAAACATTAATCATAGCCAGGGTAAATACTCCCATTTTGGCAAGCTGGCCGCCCTTGCCGGGGGTGTTCGAGTCGTTTTTCATGGTTACAGACTCTGACCCGCCCCCTTTACCAGCTGTTCTATATATGGTATCTCACACGGCGGCACCACGGAAATTCAAGCGTACATGAGGAAAACACCTCCCCATGCACGCTGTATTGCCGTTCAAACTGATTTCTGCCGGCGGTCGGGTCGGCGCACCTCAATGTTTCTGCCAGCCCGGCTTGTGGCGGGAGGCCAGTTCCTCAATCACCTGCTCAATACGCAAGGCCTTGGAGGTAAGGAGCACGATGAGGTGGTAGAACATATCGGAAGCCTCGTAGATGAGGCGTTCATCAGTGCCGTTGCAGGCCTCGATACAGGCTTCGAGCGCTTCCTCGCCCACCTTCTGAGCCATGCGGTTCACGCCATCGCGGAACAGGCTGGTGGTGTAAGACCCCTCCGGCATCTCCTCGTGGCGCTTGTTGATGAAATCCTGCAGCTCAGTCAGGAACAACAGCGGGCTGGCCTCATTCTTCTCGCCCCAGCAGGTATCCGTGCCGGTGTGGCACACGGGGCCATGCGGCGCGGCCTGAATGAGCAGTGTATCATTATCGCAGTCCACCTTGATGCTCACTACATCCAGGAAATTACCGCTTGTTTCCCCCTTGGTCCACAAGCACTTGCGGCTGCGGCTGTAGAAACACACCCTGCCCGTCTCCTGTGTCCTGGCATAGGATTCGGCGTTCATATAGCCCAGCATGAGCACCTTGCCCGTGGTGGAATCCTGAATAATGGCGGGTACCAGGCCGCCGCACTTGTCGAAGTCGATTGTCATGATTTTATTTTTCTGAAGGTTACAGGCGCACGCAGATACCTTCATTGTGCAGGTACTGCTTAAGTTCGGGAATCTTGATTTCACCAAAGTGGAACACACTGGCGGCCAGGGCAGCATCGGCATGCCCCAGGCGGAACGCGTCGGCAAAGTGCTCCCTGGCACCAGCGCCACCACTGGCAATGACCGGGATGCTCAGCTCGTCGGAAAGGCGGGCGAGTGCCTCATTCGGGAACCCCTGCTTCACGCCATCATGATCCATGCTGGTGAAGAGAATTTCGCCGGCACCGCGGTCGGCCACCTCGCGGGCCCAGTCGAAAAGGGTGCGCTCCACGCGGATACGGCCACCGTTCACATAGCAGTACCAGCCATCGGCATCGCAGCGGGCATCAATGGCAGCCACGCAGACCTGAGAGCCGAAGTGTGAGGCAATCTCATTCACCAGCTGTGGGTTACGGATAGCGGCAGAGTTCAGGCTCACTTTGTCGGCACCGGCTTCCAGCAGCCGGGCCACATCGGCAAGTTCATGAATGCCACCGCCCACGGTAAAGGGGATGGAAATGGCGGCAGCCACGCGGGAAACCATATCGGTGAATGTCTTGCGGCCCTCGTGCGTGGCGGCAATGTCAAGGAACACGAGCTCATCAGCCCCCTGCTCGCTGTAGGCCTTACCCAGCTCCACCGGGTCACCTGCATCGCGCAGGTTCACGAAGTTGACGCCTTTGACGGTGCGGCCATCCTTGACATCCAGGCAGGGAATGATACGCTTTGCAAGCATAATGATTAGTGATTAGAGATTAATTGCTGAAGGTCGATTCGGCCTTCGTAGTAGGCCTTGCCGAAGACAACGGAGGGAATGCCGGCGGCATCCAGCGCGCGGATATCCTCTGTGCAGCTCACGCCGCCGCTGGCAATGAGACGGCAGCCGGGGTGCTTCGCCATGATTTCCCGGTAGAGGGCGGTGTTCGGGCCGGTGAGCGTGCCATCACGCGAAATATCAGTGCAGAGCACGCGGGTGATGCCGTGGCTCATGTAGAAGCTCACAAACTCATCCAGGCTCATACCGCCATCCTCGCGCCAGCCCTTGATCATCACGCGGCCATTGAGCGCATCGGCCCCCACGATAAAGCGGTCGGGGCCATATTTCTCCGCCCATTTCAGCAGGCGCTGCGGCTCGGTGGCAGCCAGGCTGCCCACCGTCACCATGGCGGCTCCGTGGTCAAAAGCGGCCTGCAGGTCACTTTCCTGCTTAATGCCGCCGCCGAAATCCACAGTCATACCCAGGGCGGTGATTTTGCTGAGCGTTTCCAGGTTCACGATGTGGTCAGCCTTGGCACCATCCAGATCCACCACATGCAGACGGCGCACACCCATGTCGTAAAAGCGGCGGGCCACATCTTCCGGGTGGGCATCGTAGGTTTTCTTCGCGGCGTAGTCGCCCTTGGTCAGGCGCACACACTGACCGCCGATGATATCAATCGCGGGTATCAGCTCAATCATGGCAGAGATGGATGAAATTGTGGAGAATCCGCAAGCCTACATCGCCGCTTTTCTCCGGGTGGAACTGGGTGGTGTAGAAATTGCCACGGCGCAGGGCGGAGGCATAGGTCACGCCGCCGTAGGTGGTGCGGGCAATGGCCGCCGCGCAATCCGGCACATAGAAACTATGCACAAAATAGACGAAATCGCCCGCTTTCAGGCCATCGAAGAGCGGCGTGCGCAGGTCTTCAATGGTATTCCACCCAATCTGGGGAATTTTCACACGCCCGGCCTCGCAGGTGGAGGGGAAGCGCAGAACCGGGCTGTCGAACACCCCCAGACAGGGTGTGTCACCCTCCTCCGAATAAGCGCAGAGCAACTGCTGGCCGATGCAGATACCCAGCACCGGCTGCTTCAGGTTGCGAATCACCTCACCCAGCCCGCTTTCGCGCAGATAGCTCATGGTGTTGGCTGCCTCTCCCTGCCCCGGGAAAATAATGCGGTCGGCCGCGGCCAGCACGGCAGCATCATCCGTCACCACCGGCTCCACCCCGATGCGGTGGAGGGCGTTGATCACCGAGCATATGTTACCGGCGTTGTATCTGACTACTGCTACTTTCATCAATTAAAGTGTTCCTTTGCTGGAGGGGAGCACCAGGTGGCGCACATCGCGCTGCACCGCCACGCGGATAGCGCGGGCCAGCGCCTTGAATGAGCCCTCAATCTTGTGGTGTTCGTTATCGCCCGATGCCTTGATGCTGAGGTTCATGAGCGCGGCATCGCTCAGGCTCTTGAAGAAGTGGTAGAACATCTCGGTGGGCATATCGCCTATGCGCTCACGCTTGTACTCAGCCTCCCACTGCAGCCAGGGGCGCCCGCCGAAATCCAGCGCGGCGCTGCACAGGCAGTCATCCATGGGCAGGCAGTAACCATAGCGGGAAATACCCAGCTTGCTGCCAATCGCCTTGCGCAGGCACTCGCCCAGCGCCAGTCCGGTATCCTCAATAGTGTGGTGCTCATCCACATAGAGATCGCCTTTCACGCGGATGGTCACGCCCATGCCGCCGTGGTGCGCCAGCTGGGCCAGCATATGGTCGAAGAACCCCAGACCGGTACTCACCTCGCAATGGCCGGGGCGGTCAAGTTCCAGCTTCACATAGATATCTGTCTCGCGGGTGGTACGCTGCACCTCAGCGCTGCGCTCACCCGCAACCAGAATCTCGGTAATCTTCTTCCAATCCATGCCGTCGGTGCCAATCTGAAGCGCCTTGCAACCCAGGTTGGCCGCCAGCTGCACATCTGTGGCGCGGTCGCCAATCACATAGCAATTCTCCAGGTCGTAAGAGCCGTCCATATACGCCGTGAGCATGCCGGTACCGGGCTTGCGGGTGGGAGCGTTATCCTGCGGGAAATGGCGGTCAATAAGGATGTCATCGAACTCCACCCCCTCGCCTTTCAGGGTATCGAGAATGAAGTTATGCACCGGCCAGAAAGTATCCTCCGGGAAGGAATCGGTACCAAGGCCATCCTGGTTGCTCACCATCACGAATTCATAGTCCGTGAGCTCACGGATGGTGCTCAGGGCGCGGATGGTACCGGGCACGAAGACCAGCTTTTCGAAGGCATCAATCTGCTCATCGGCAGGTTCCTGAATGATCGTGCCGTCGCGGTCGATGAAAAGGGCCTTTTTCTTCATGAAATTCAGAATTGCTTGAGGGCTGCAAGGAGTTCGTCGTTCTCCACCGGGGTACCGATGGTGATGCGCAGGCAGTTCCGGCACATCGTGATGCGGTGGCGGTTGCGCACGATGATACCCTGCTCCACCAAAGCGTCGTATATGCTGCAGGCATCGTTCACTTTGGCCAGGAAGAAGTTGGCATCGCTGGGGTATACCTGCTCGCAGATGGGTAGAGCGGCCACAGCCTGCATCATGCGCTCGCGCTCCGCGAGCGCTTCATCCACCCAGGCGCGGATTTCATCCATGTGCTCCAGGCGTTCCATGGCGGCGCGCTGGGTGAGGATGTTCACGTTGTAGGGGTATTTCACCTTGTTAAACAAGGCGATAACCTCCGGGTGCGCCAGAGCCATGCCCAGGCGGATGCCGGCAGAGGCCCATGCCTTGGAGAAAGTGTTGAGCACGATGAGACGCGGGTATTCCTCCAGCAGCGCACTGGCAGAGGAGCCTTCCGGCGCAAAATCGATATAGGCTTCATCCACCACCACGATACCGGGGAACACCTCCAGCACCTTGCGGATTTCCTCCACGGGCAGCAGATTGCCGGTGGGGTTATTCGGACTGCAGATGAACACCACCTTGGTGCAGGGTGAGTAGATGGACTGCAGGAAGTTTTCCGCGTTGAACACGTACCCCTCCTCCAGCGGAATGGCGTTGTAGCGGATATTGTTGATATCGGCGCAGACCTCATACATGCCGTAAGAGGGGGCAATGGCCGCCACTTCATCCACCCCGGGAGTGCAGAATGTGCGGAAGATGAGATCGATGGCTTCATCGCTGCCGTTGCCCAGGAAGATACGCTCCGGAGCCACGCCCTTGCAGGCAGAAATCTTCTGCTTGAGCTCCCATTGCAGCGGGTCGGGATAGCGATTGTTCGGCGCGTTGTGCGGGCATTCGTTGGCATCCAGGAACACATGAGCAGCCTTGCCTGCATATTCATCGCGGGCAGAACTGTAGGGCTTGAGCTTCAGTATATTCGGGCGCACCAGTTTTGCAATGCCCGTACCCTGTTCTTCCTGCGGCAGAGCGGCCACCGCCTGCATGCGCAGGGTCATGGCACGGGCGTGGGCATCCAGATGCTCGGCCTGAGCCATGAGCTCCACGGTGCGGCCAATGCTGCGGATACCCTCGGCCGAGAGGGTCTGCAGGGTCATCTTGCGCTGGAAACTGTCGATACACAGGCTGCTGTAAGCCCGCACACAGCCCATGGTGGGCAGCGTGTGGTTGGTGCCGCTGGCGTAATCAC
>JAFXDR010000091.1 GCA_017521145.1 Akkermansia sp.
GCGGTAGGCGGGGTCGATGTAGAGCTGGTAGAACGGGGCAATGGAGAGGTAGCTGTTGAGCTGCACACGGTAGGTGAACTCCAGCACCTTCTCATACTCGTTGACCAGGCGGCTTTCATAGGTGTCTGCCCCCTTGTATACACCGAACGCGGCACCGAAATAGTCGTCCGGGCGATTCGGAACCAGACGCAGGGTAGTGCCCACCATGAGCTCCTTGCGGGCGCGCTGGTGCTCACTGCAGGCGCAGGAAACGCGGCCATATACCTTCACGCGGTCGGAGATATCGTATTCCACGCCGGTCATCAGACCCACTGAGTCGTGCAGTTCATCGCGGCCAAGGGCGTTCGGGGTCTCCATGCTGCAGAAGAAGGGCAGGATGCGCCAGGTACCCTTGCCATCTGCAAAGCGGCGGCCATATTCGGCAACCACGGCGTAGCCGTTGACGTGCTCAAAGTTAAGCGTATTTTCACCCAGACCGACCCCGGTGCCGATCACAGCGGCGGTCACGAAGCTCTCATCGTCAATCTCATGCTGGAGTACAGCGCCGGGAGTGCCGTAGTACATGGGTACCACAGGGGATTTTTCGAAACCATCGTTCGCGAAGCGGGCGTGGTTGATGCGGTCGAAGTACATGGACATCCAGATGGAGCCCACGTTGAGGCAGGTGCGCTTGTTGTTGAAGTACTGGCGCAGGGTGGCATTCATGATGTAGACACCGGCGGGCCCCACCAGGTCAGTGTGGTGACCGGTGGCGGTGCCAAAGCCGCCATCGTAGAAATATGCCTTGCTGTCGGAATCATCGTCCAGCCCCCAGGAACCGGCCACGGCTACATTCAGCCAGGTGCCGCCATTCACCTCGTCCTTGATGAGGCGCTGGTCTACCTGGGCGAAAAGCAGGGCTACATAGTTATCGGAGTTATAACCGGGAGCCAGGTGGCTCACACCCCAGTAACCGCCGAAGAGCTCCAGCGTGAAGGTCGTGCCGGTGGCGTTGTAGAGCTTCTGCTTGTAGGCGGGGGCATTTTCACCGGGAATACCCAGTGCGCCATCGTAGAACATGTGGAAGGTATCGCAGGTGGATTCGCCAGCCTGGGCCATACCACCCAGGGCAAGAAGGGAGAGGAGAATGTTACGGATTTTCATGAGAAATGAGTGTGTGGATGCGCAAATGTAACACGTACTAGCAGATATGGCAAGCTAATAAAGAAAACCGCCGCTGCTTTTGTGCAGCGGCGGCATATGGAATTGTGTGTCCCGATGATTAGAACGAGAAGTGAGCCTGGATGCCGGTGGCGCTCACGGTGCTTACATCGCGGTAGGCCGGGGTGAAATAGACCTGGTAGTACGGGGCAATGGTGAAGTACTTGTTGAGCATGATATTGTAGGTAAACTCCAGCACTTTTTCATACGCATTCTCCAGCTTCCGGCCTTCATCGCTGCCTTTGTAGATGCCGAAGCCCACACCCAGGTAGTCATCCGGGCGGGAGGGGATGATGCGCAGCGTGGTGCCCACCATGGCTTCCTGACGGCAGCGGGTATAGTCACTGCTGGCCAGAGCCAGTCGCCCATATACCTTGGCCACATCATTAAGCTGGTATTCCACACCGGTCATCAGGCCATAGGCAGTGCGCTCCTTATCCTTGCCGGAGTAGTGGGCGCCATCTTCACAGGTGAAGAAGGGAGCTACACGCCAGATTCCCTTATCCTCACTGAATTCGCGCCCCCATTCGCCCACTACGGCATAGCCGCAGGTGTTATCGAAGTTGTAAGGGTTCTGCCCGCCGGGTACTCCGGTTCCCACCAGCGCAAGGGTGGCGAAGTTATCCTCGTTTACTTCCCACTGCACCACAGCGCCGGGAGCCTGCCACACCAGCGGCAGTACCGGGGACTTTTCAAAGGCATCATTGGCGAAGCGGGCGTGGCTGATACGGTCGAAATACTGGCTCATCCAGATGATGCCGCCATTCACGCACACGCGCTTGTTGGCAAAGTACTGCTTGAGAGTCAGGTTGAGCAGGTAGAAGTTGCGCGGCCCGAACAGGTCGGTGTTGTGCCAGGTGGCAGAACCGAATCCACCGTCGAAGAAGTTATCAGCATCGGCTGTTTCATCGTCCAGCCCCCAGCTGCCCATGAAATCGGCACGCAGCCAGGTGCCGCCATTCACCTCGTCCTTGATGAGCCGCTGGTCGATGCGCGCCCAGACTTTGGCGATGTAGTTGTTGGAGTTATAGCCAACCATCTGGTTATCGATTGCCCAGAAGCCAAGCCCGAGCTCGGCGGCAAAGGAGGTTCCGGTCTTGTCGAACAGCTGCTTCTTGTATTCCGGGGCATCTGCTCCGGGGAGCATCAGCCCGCCGTCGTAGAAGAATTTACCAGGGGTATAACAGGTAGTTGCAGTGTCATCGCCAGCCTGGGCTATGCCGGCTGCGGCCAGTAGAGAGAACAGAAGATTTCTGATTTTCATGAGTTTACAGAGATGAGATGGTCAGACAGTATCACATATGCCTGATGCAGGCAAGGATAAAACGAGTTATTTGCCGCTTGCAGACTTGATTTTGCCGTATAGCCTCGTAAAATATACCAGCGGACGCAAATTCCGCTTGCGGATGCCGGGAGTCTAATTTAGAATAATTCCATGAAGGCAAGAAAGACGGATAAATACATTCACATTCGGGGTGCAGCAGAGCATAACCTGAAAGGGGTGGATGTTGATATTCCGTTGGGGGGTATCACAGTGGTGACCGGGCCCAGTGGCAGTGGAAAGACCTCCCTGGCCATGAGCACCTTATACGCCGAGGGACAGCGCCGCTACGTGGAAACATTTTCTCCCTATGTGCGCCAGTTCATGGACCGCATGGATCGTCCTGCGGTAGAAGCCGTGGAGAATGTGCCGCCGGCCATTGCACTGGGGCAGCGCAATTCGGTCAAGAATTCCCGCAGCACGGTGGGTACGATGACCGGTATGAATGAGTACCTGAAGCTCATTTATTCCCGCCTGGCAATCGGGCGCGACCCTGCCGGTAATATTGTGCGCCCTGCTACTCCGCAGGGCGTGGCGGATGAATTGATGGCGCAGCATGTCGGTGAATCTGTGCTGGTGTGTTTTGCAGTGCGTCCTGTGGGCCGTTTCGAGGAAATGCAGCTGGCACTGGAAGCACAGGGGTATCTGCGCGTGCTGGCTGGGGATGAGGTGCTGCGTCTTGCTGATGCCACAGAAGCCCGGCTGGGCATGGAATGCTGGCTGGTGGTGCAGGATCGCGTGAAACTGGTGGCAGAGATGCGCTCCCGCCTCATGGAAGCTCTGGAAACGGCATTGCATCTGGGGCAGGATGTCGCTTATGTATCGCGGCTGGATGCTGTCGGGAACTGGCAGGAACCGCGTTGCTTCCGCAGCGACTGGTATCCGCTGCAGGAGCCGCGTCCGGGGCTGTTCAGCGGCAATTCGCCGCTGGGGGCGTGCCCTTCCTGCAAAGGCTATGGCCGCAGCATCACCTATGATTATGACAAAGGTATCATACCGGAGAAAACCATAGCCGATGGTGCACTGAAGATGCTGTCCTCGGCCACGCTTTCGGCCTGCTACAAGGATTTGGTGCGCGCCAACAAACGCTCCCGTGCGGTGCGCATGAATGTGCCGTGGTGTGAGCTGACCCGCCAGGAAAAAGACTGGGTGTTCTATGGAGAAGCCGGTGATATGGATGTGTGGGAGGCTTTCGACCGCGGTCTGTGGTATGGCTACAAGGGTATTTTCGATGATATGGAAAAGCATGCGCACAAACTCAGTGCGCGTGTATTCCTGGCCTACTACCGGGTGTACAGTGTCTGCCCGGATTGCCACGGCGGGCGTCTGCGGCCGGAAGCCCTCGCCTTTACCATCGGCGGGCTCACTGTGCCGCAGGTGCAGGCTCTGCCCATGGAGGAACTGCTGCCCTGGCTGGATGAGCACGTGCTTGGCCACACCGGGGCCGACCGCTCACTGGCGCAGGCTGTCAAGGAATTCCGCAGCCGTGTTGCCTATCTCTGCGAGGTCGGGCTGGGCTACATGTCTGCCAACCGCCTTACCCGGTCGCTTTCCGGCGGTGAGATTGAGCGCGTGAGCCTCACGGCCTGTCTGGGTGCCGCGCTCACGGAGACCCTCTTCGTGCTCGATGAGCCCACGGTGGGGCTTCATGCCCGCGATACAGAGCGGCTCATTGCCGCCATGCGCCGTCTCTCCCAGCGCGGCAATACGCTTGTGGTGGTGGAGCATGAGGAAGCCGTGATGCGAGCCGCCGATTATCTGGTTGATATGGGGCCTGGTAGTGGTTCTGCTGGTGGCGAACTGGTGTATGCCGGAAATCCGCAGGGAGTGCTCAGCCATGCTGAATCCCTCACCGGTCAATATCTCAGTGGCCGCCGCAGCATACCCGTTCCGCGGCTCCGCCGCAAGGGGCAGGGGTGCATTCGCATCGAAGGTGCTGAGTGCCACAACCTGCATGATTTTACCGTCGAAATTCCGCTGGGGGTGTATAATTGCCTGACCGGTGTTTCGGGCAGTGGCAAGAGCACACTGGCATGTCAGGTGCTGTATGGTTCGCTGCACCCGGATGAGCTGGATGATGAGGATGAAGTCTCCGTGCGCCGTATTACCGGGCTGGAAGCGGTGGAGGAAGTGGTGCTGGTGGACCAGAGCCCCATTGTGCGCACGCCGCGCAGTACCCCGGCGGTGTATATAGGCGTGTTCGAGGATATCCGCGCGCTGTTCGTGGCCGAGCCCGCGGCTCAGGCACGCGGGCTGAAGCCGGGCTATTTCTCTTTCAACAGTGGTGACGGACGCTGCCCGCGTTGTGCCGGGCTGGGGCAGGAAAAGGTGGAAATGCAGTTCCTTTCGGATATCTTTGTGCCCTGTGCGCTGTGCCATGGCACGCGTTACACCGAGCAGGCGCTCAGCATCACACTGCTGGGCTACAACATGGCCGAAATGCTCGCACTGGATATTACTACCGCCCAGCGACTCTTTGCCCGCGAGAAAAATGCACGCGCCCGCCGTATTGCTGCGCGCCTGCAAGTGCTGGTGGATGTGGGGCTGGGGCATCTCGGGCTTGGTCAGCCGCTTAATACGCTCTCCGGCGGGGAGAATCAGCGGCTCAAGCTGGCGCATATTCTGGTGGATGCCCTCACGGGCGAAAAGCAGACCAGGGGTCGCCTGTTGATTCTCGATGAACCTGGCACCGGGCTCCACTTCCGTGATCTGGAGGTGTTGCTGCGGGTCTTTGACCGTCTCGTGGACCAGGGGAACACTCTGCTGGTCATTGAGCACAACATGGAGCTCATCAAATGCGCTGATCATGTGATTGACCTGGGGCCTGAGGGCGGCACCGGCGGTGGTAATCTGGTGGCGCAGGGTACACCGGAGCAGGTGGCGGCTACCGCGGCGGGCTATACCTCGCATTTTCTTGCAGAGGCCTTGCAGATGGAGTATGATGCCCTGCCGCTCATGGCGGCGGAAGAACACGATTCCAGTGTGCCTGCCGGCGTGATTGCTCTGCGCGGCGCGCGGCACCACCAGCTCAAGAATATTGATGTAGATATCCCCCGCGATGCCATGACCGTAGTGACCGGTCTTTCCGGCAGTGGCAAGAGCACGCTGGCTTTCGATATCATCTTTGCCGAGGGCCAGAAGCGCTTCATGGATGTGATGAGCCCCTATGCCCGCCAGTTCACGGAGCAGATGGAAACGCCGGATATTGACCGCCTGACTGGTCTGCCGCCTACCGTGGCTATTGAGCAAAACCGCTCGCGCGGCGGCTGTAAGTCCACCGTGGGTACGGTGACGGAGGTGTGGCAGTTCCTGCGCCTGCTTTATGCTAAGCTGGGGCAGCCGCATTGCCCGAAATGCCGGGTGCCGGTGGGGCGCCGCTCCCCGGCAGAAATTCAGGCGCTGGTGCAGCAGGAAATCGCAGCCCGTCCGGCCAGTCTCATGATTGCCGCCCCGGTGGTACGCAACCGCAAGGGGCATTATGCCGACCTGGCCCGCTGGGCAGTAAAGAAAAAATACCCCTGGCTGCGGGCAGATGGTGTGCTGGTGGAATCAGACTCTTTTACACCGCTGGATCGCTATTCGAATCACGATGTGGATGTGGTGCTTGCCGAAATCAAGGTGCAGGGTAACCGCATCACCGTGAATGGGGCAGAGGCCGATTACGCCGGAATCATGGAGACTGTTTCCCGCGCGCTCGAGATGGGCGATGGCTTTATACGCCTGCTCAGGGATGGACAGGAACAGCTCATCGGCACGCGTCTTACATGCCCCTCCTGTGGTGAATCCTTTGCTGAGCCGGAACCTTCCACCTTCTCATTCAATTCTCCGCGCGGATGGTGTCCGCATTGTCTGGGCCACGGTCGAGTAGGCAAGGTGAAAGCCGGTGCCAGACCGGAGGAAAAGCTCAGCCAGCTCGAGGTCGAGCTCAAGTACGACCGCGATGTGGAGCGTGCCGCCGCCAAGGCTGATGAAAGCGTGGTATGCCCGGTGTGCCGGGGGACGCGTCTGAATCCCTTTGCCCTTGGCGTAACGCTGTCTGGTCGCAATATTGCCGAGATAGGCACCATGTCGGCAGACGAGGCGCTGCCTGTGGTGGAAAGCTGGAAATTCGAGGGGCGCGAGGCCGAAATTGCGCGCAATGTGCTGGCCGAAATAGCACCCCGGCTCCGTTTCCTGCAGCGCGTGGGGCTGGGCTATTTGTCGCTCGACCGTGCCGCCACCACTCTTTCAGGCGGCGAGACGCAGCGCATCCGCCTGGCGGCGCAGCTGGGCTCAGAGCTGCGAGGCGTGCTCTATGTGCTCGATGAACCGACCATTGGTCTGCATCCGCAGGACAATGAGCGGCTGCTGCATACCCTGTCTGATTTGAAGCATCGTGGCAATACCCTGCTGGTGGTGGAGCACGATGAAGATACCATGCGGGCGGCGGACCATATCATAGACCTGGGACCCGCAGCCGGTGTGCATGGTGGCGAAATCATGGCACAGGGAAGTTTTGACGAGGTGGAGCATAACCCCGCCTCTGTCACGGGCCGCGCCCTGCTTTCCCGCGAGAAACATCCATACTGCGGTAAATACCTGCCTGTCAAGGATGCCGAATGGCTCGAGCTCGAGGGCTGCAACCTCCACAATCTCAAGGATGTGACCCTGCGCATCCCGCGTGCCCGTTTTACCGTTGTAACCGGCCCCAGCGGCGCTGGCAAGACCTCGCTGGTGACCGGCACGCTCGGCCCTGCGGTGCGCGAGGCCCTGGGCGGCAGTATCACCCGCGAGGAACGCGCGGCATGGAAGCGCAGCAAGGGACTCGATTCCGTGCGTGCCTTGTACCAGGTAGACCAATCGCCGCTGGGCAAGACCCCGCGCAGTACGCCTGCCACGTATATTGGTATCTTCAACGAAATTCGTGCGCTCTTTGCGCAGAGCGCTGATGCCCGCCGCCTGGGCTTCGATGCCAGCCGCTTTTCGTTTAATACCGCCGCCGGGCATTGCGAGGCCTGTAAGGGTACGGGCTACCAGCGACAGGAGATGGATTTTCTGCCGCCCTGCAGTGTGCCATGCGAGACCTGCCGTGGTGCGCGTTATAATTCCCGAACGCTCCAGGTGCGCTACAAGGGTAAGAACATTGCCGAGGTGCTCAACATGGATATGGAGGAAGCGGCTGAATTCTTTGCCAGTCAGCCGCGCCTGGCTGACCCGTTGCGCCTGCTGTGCGATACCGGGCTGGGCTACCTCACGCTGGGCCAGGCCAGCAACACGCTCAGCGGTGGCGAGGCTCAGCGCATCAAGCTGGTGGCCGAGCTCATCAAGGGCCGCCGCGCCGCACTCAATGCCATCCGCAAGGGTAAGGCTTTGCCTCAGGATTTGTACCTGATTGAAGAACCGACCATCGGCCTGCATCCGCACGATGTGCGTCTGCTGGTGCAGGTGCTCCGCCGCCTGGTGGAAATGGGCAACACCGTGGTGGTCATTGAGCACAATCTGGAGCTCATCTGCGAAGCTGACTACATCATCGATGTGGGGCCAGGGGCAGGGGCTGCCGGTGGCACCATCACCGCTCAGGGCACCGTGCGCCAGCTTGCCCGCGCCAAATCTCCCACCGCGCCGTTCATCAAGGCCGAATTGGAGCGCTGAGCACGATTTGACGCACTACAGGATTGCATGAACGGTGGAAATGTGGTACGCTTCGCGCGTTATGGCAAATACGTCCCTTACCCCTGAACTGGCAAAGCTGGCTGGCGAACTGGCTGCTGCTTTTGCCAGCAGCCAGAAAGTTGTGGCCGCCAAGGCCCGTATCGGTCTTTTTTATCAGAACCCGGAGGCTACCGACCTTTTCCGCAAGGTGAGCGAATATGGCGAAACCCTGCGCAACAAGCATATGGAAGGTATGCCCCCCTCGGAGGAGGAGCTCAATAAGTTTGACCAGCTGCGCTCTGCTGTGGTGGAGAATGAGCTCTGCAAGGGGTTCCTGGAGTCCCGCCAGCTGCTGGATGATATGCTTTCTGTAGTGAATCAGTATCTCTGCCTGGCTATTGAGAAGGGTGCTGCTCCCAGCGATGAGGAAGTGGCCGATGCTATGAACCAGCAGATGAGTGCCTGCTCCTGCGGTGGTGCCTGCCACGGTGATTGCGGCGACTGCGACAATGAGTCCTGCAGCAAGCATGAATGCTCCTGCGGTGATGAGCACGAGTGCTGCGGCGGCCATGGCGATGGCGAGTGCTGTGGCAAACATGGTGAAGGTGAATGCTGCGGCAAGCATGGCGAAGGCCATGAGTGCAAGTGCGGCAAGCACTAATGCCTGTATCCATAAAACTATGTTCCGCTGGGTGAAATCGCGCCTTTTCCTGCTGGCTCTGCTGCTGCTTGCTGCGGCATACATGGCCTGGCAGGGCGCGTACACCTGGCGTGTGCCCTTTGAGTGGGCCTGGTGGCGCTACGGTGCCATTGTGCTGCCCCTGCTGGCAGCGGCCGGTATGTGGGTGGCGCACCGCTGGAAGAAGGATGTTCTGCCATCTGCCGCCAGCCTGTGGGTCTTGCTCATCATGGCCGTTGCTCTGAATAGTGCCTGTAATCTTTACGCTTTCGTAGAACCCTGGCGGCTGCATGTCCCTGTGCTCGTGACCATGGCTTCCCTTTGCCTGCTCTGGGCGGTGCTGCGGGCGGGAGCCATTGCGTTCTGGGTGGTGTTTCTGGTGTTGGAAATCATGCAGGTGTGCGGATTCCTGCAATATGGCACCCGCATCAATTCCCTCGTGGTGGCAGAGATTCTGGAGGCCTCATGGGAAGATGCCCTCGCTTACCTCACCTTTACCAACCTGGGGATGCTGGCACTTTCGTTTGTGCTCGGCATTTTATTCTGCTGGGGGCTGCGCCGCACACTGCGCAGGCAGCACAGTCTTTCCCTTTTCAATGCAGCCTGCCTGTTCGGCGGAGCAGGCCTGGCTTTCGCTTTGCTGATTCCTCCGAATCGCGTGAAGCAGGATTTCTTCTGGCCGGTGAGTGAGGTGCCGGGACTGTATACTTCTGTTGCCGAGGCTCTCACCATTAACGAAGCAACCATCAATATCGTGGAATCGCTGGAGTCTCCCACGAACCAGCCCAGCAAGCTGCATACCCTGCGCGGTGGCGAGGGGGTGGTGCTCGTGGTGCATGTGGGTGAAAGTATCCGTGCAGACCGTATGAGTCTGAATGGCTATGAGCGCGATACCACCCCCTGGTTGCGCCAGCAGAAGAATCTGATTAATTTCCCTGATTGCATATCCGCCGCCTGCGATACCTGCCAGGCGCAGATTGCCATGCTGACCGATGCCCGCCGCGATATTCATGAAAAACGCCCCGGGATGCTGCCGCGCACGGGCTCGGTGCTTGATTTGTTTGATGCGCATGGCTTTGACATCTACTCGTTTTTCGGGCGCCGCTGTGCGCAGAAATTGAAGTATGACCGCGTGGTGCTTGTGCTCACGCAGCGCTCGAAGCAGAAGTTCAACGCTCCTGGCAGTCCCTGGACGGCAGTGCCGCAGATGCAGGAGGTGCTGCAGAAAGCAGAGCAGGGGCAGAATCTGCTTTTCTTTATCAACAATGAAGGCAGCCATACCCCCTTTGAGCACTACGACCGCAAGAATGTTCCCTTTGCCCCGGCTGCTTCCAATTTTGAGGACCCTTCTTCCCAGGCTCAGGAGGTGAACAATGCCTACGACAGCACGATTCACTACACCGATGAATTCTTCCGTCGCGTGGCAGAAGCAATCGGGCAGCGGCCCTTTGTTTATCTCTACGTGAGCGACCATGGAGAATACCTGGGACACGATGGTATGTGGGGCCGCGCTGCCCTGGGAGAAAGCCACCGTGCCTACCATGCGACTACGGGTTGCCGCGTGGGTATGTTCCTGCTTTATAATGAAGCATTCGAGAAATTGCACCCGCATTTTGGTGCGGCTCTGCAGCAGATGCGCACCAATGCCAGCCAGACCGTGGCGCACGAGCATGTTTTCCATACCCTGCTGGGGTTGTTCCGGCTGGAGACGCCCTATTACAGCTCCGCTCTGGATCTGAGCTCTCCGCAGGTGCAGCCGTACGATGGTCCTAAACCCTGATTTCCCTATGATATTTCTCTATTTCTTTCTGACGGCCATCATATCGCTGGGCCTTGGTGCTGCGGTGGGGTATCTTATTGCAACGCTGCGCCGCAAGGAGGTGGATGCCCAGGTGCTTACTCTCGGCCAGCAGAATGAATTTCTCAAGCAGCAGATGCAGAGCGAGGAACAGCGCTGGCAGGAGCGCCAGAAACAGCTGGAAGAACGTTTCGAACAGCTTTCCCGGCGCATACTCGACCACAACACCGACCAGCTGAAAGCCAGCAGCAAGGAGCAGCTCAGCCATGTGCTTCAGCCGCTGCGTGAGCAACTGGAGGGGCTTCGCCAATCGGTGCATGAGACCAATACCGGCAATGCCACGGCACGTACCAGCATCGAAACCCTGGTGAAGCAGCTCATGGAGCGGGCCGACGGCATCAGCAAGGATGCCTCGAACCTGACCCGTGCGCTGAAAGGAGATTCCAAAATGCAGGGCGACTGGGGGGAAATGGTGCTTTCTCATCTGCTGGAAAGCAGCGGCCTGCATCAGGGAAGCGAGTTTTCCACCCAGTGTTCCTACAAGGATAAGGAGGGGAATATATTCCGCCCGGATGTCGTGGTGCATCTGCCGGAGAACCGCCATATCATCATTGATTCGAAGGTTTCCCTTACCGCCTATGCGCGGCTGATGGAACTGGATGCCGATGCTGCCCCGGCAGAGCGGCAGAGTGCCATCAATGCCCATGTTGAGTCCGTGCGTAAACACATCCATGAGCTGGCGGGCAAGGACTACGCTTCCATTGTTCCCGGAGCCATTGGTCATGTGCTCATGTTCATGCCGAATGAATCGGCCTATATCGGGGCTGTGCAATCGCGCCCGGCGCTGGTGCACGAGGCGTACGAGAGCGGTGTACTGCTCATCAGCCCCACGAATCTGCTCATGGCCTTACAGCTGGCCAATAACCTCTGGCAGAAGGAACGCCAGTCCCGCAATGTGCGCAACATCATCGAGCGCGCGGAATTGCTGTATAAGAAGTGCGCTACGCTCGATGACAGCATGGAGAAAATCAAGCGCGCCATTGATGCCCTCTCCAGAGCCTATGATCAGGCCCGTAACCAGTTCAAGACCGGCAACGGTAATCTGGTGCGTCAGATTGACGAGCTGCGCAGCTATGGCATCAACCCCAATCGCCGTCTTTCTCTGGAGGAGGTTTCCGATGCTCCGGAGGATGGTGTGTAACACAAGTGGGATGAATTGTGGCTGCTTTACAGATTTCTGCTCAGCGTTATATCATTCATTGTCAGATAGTAATACCTGTTTTTCTGCGTGCTGGCAGAGAAAGGTCGCAATAGTTTGCTGATTAAGTAACTCTCTGACTTGCAGACTTGTAGTGGATAGCAAGCTCTTGCCTGCTTGTAAATTCCTTTCACCCTTTCATTCCTGTTATATTGCGTGGTCAATATGGCAGGTGCAATTCGATTTCTACGGATTCCTTTGCGCTGGTGGTGCATGGCTGTATCCTTTCCCGTGGGGCTGGGGAGCGGGCTGTTGCCGCGCCCTCTGGTGGTGCTGCCACCGGAAGCAGTGGAATATCCGCGTGTTGAAAAGGAGGATTTTCCGGTATTCCGGCTTTTTTCGCTTTTCTACGAGCAGGAGCTGTGATACGATGCTCCCATGGCAGCGAATGATTTGAGTATTGGCGTTGATATGGGGGGTACCTCCATCAAGTTTGCAGTGGTGCGGGGTACAGAGCTTATCGGGCGTGCTGAGCCAGTGCGCACGCAGGATTTTGTGTCGCCGGATGCTATTTTTGCCGAGGTGGGTAAGCGCCTGAAGGAGCTCATTGCCCGGTACCCGGAGGTAAAGGCCGTGGGTATGGGAATCCCCGGCTTTGTAGACCACGACCGCGGCATTGCTGATTCGCTGACCAATGTCCCGGGCTGGTATGATGTGCCCGTGCGCGATATGCTGGAGGAAATGACCGGTCTGCCTGCCGCCGTGGACAATGATGCCAACTGCATGGCCTATGCCGAATGGAAGCTGGGTGCCGGTAAGGGGCTGAATGACCTTGTATGCCTCACGCTCGGCACGGGGGTAGGCTCCGGTATTGTGGCCAATGGCCAGATGCTGCGCGGCTCTCTGGGCGCCGCCGGCGAGCTGGGGCACCTGAGCATCGATTACCAGGGCCGCCTGGGGTATTACAAGAACCACGGCGCATTGGAAAACTACATCGGCCACCCGCGTATCCAGGAGGACGCAGCCGCTGCCTATGCCGCAGCCGGACAGGAAAAAGCGCTCGAAGACTGCGCACCCTATCCGCTGGAGCTTGCCGCCAAAGCCGGCGACCCCGTGGCCCTCGCCATGTGGGATGATATAGCCCGCAAGCTGGCAACCGGGCTGCTCAGCTGCCACTACATCCTGAACCCCGCCGCTTTTATCATCGGCGGTGGCGTGGCCAAGGCCGGTGATTTGCTCTTTGAGCCGCTGCATCGCTACCTGAAAGCACAGACCTACGGCCCGCACTATGCGAAACTGCGCATCCTGCCCGCCCAGTTCAGCAACGAGGCCGGCATCATCGGCGCGGCTAAGATGGCACTGGAGGAAGCAGAAGCCCGTGGTCTGGCATGAGCACGGAGCCCGCAGCCAAGGGTGAACTGAGACTCTGTGCCCGCCTTGGGCTGGAGGGGCAGGCAGCCGAGGCGCTGCTTGCGGCCATGCGGGCAGGTGTGTCCTCGCGCGGTGCGGTGGTGCTCACGGCCAGGGCCCCGCAGGATTATGTGCCTCCTTTTGCCTGTGCAGAGCTCAATGCTCCCTGGCTGCCGCCTCGTGTCTTTGTGCCGGAAGAAGGGGTAAGGCCCACGGCGCATGAGGATTATACCGCCGGGCTGTACTACTCGCTCGATTTGTCATCCTGCTGGGAATCGGCCTGTCTGGCGGTGGTTCCGCAGCCCGCTTCCTCGCTGGATATGTGCGCCGCTCCCGGTGGCAAGACCATGCTCATGGCCGCGCGCTTCGGGGCTGAAAACCACACGGCCAATGAGGTGCATCCCGGGCGCCGCGGTATTCTGCGGCAGAACCTGGAGCAATGCGGCATGCCTCAGGTTCGGGTGACCGGCAACCGCCCCGACCAATGGGCGCGCAGTGGCGAAACCTTTGACCTCCTGCTGGTGGATGCCCCGTGCAGCGGTCAGTCCCTGCTGTGCAAGGGAATCAAAAACCCCGGCTGCCTGGGGGCTGGCATGGTCAATGGCAATGCCAAGCGGCAGAAGGGCATCATGCTTTCCGCGGTGCAATGTGTGAACCCCGGCGGGCATATTGTCTACACCACCTGCACCTACGACCCGGAGGAAAACGAAAAAGTGATGGCCTATATCCTGAAACGTGTGCCGGGATGGGAAGCCGTGGAAGTGCCGCTGCTTGCCCCGTTCCGCTCTGCGCTTGCGCCATTCCCTGCCTACCGCCTGCTGCCCGCGCATGGATTCGGGGCAGGGGGATTCTGCTGTTTATTGCGGAAATCTAAATAAATCATTCAACGCGGCGCGCTTTATTTGTATCAAACACCGTGTAGCCGTTATGAAATCGAAAATTTTCCTGATGATGGCAGCCTTGCTGCCCGCCGTATTCGCCGCTCCGCTTCCTGAAAAAGCAGAGCTCCTCGCCTCAAACACCGTCGTAGCCCAGTTCATTGGCACGGTGGAGCGTCCCTGCCATTTCCGCACCGCGCTCTGCCCGGATCGCTGCGACCACGCCATAAAAGCCGCCCAGTTCCGCGTGCTCAGCAACGAAGCCTACGAAAAGCCCGGCCAGTATGGCGATGATAAGGCCGCCCCCGGCAATATGCTGGTGGTGGATGCCCGCGCCGATGTGCCCGGCCAGCCGGATGACATGCGCCAGAAGCTCGCTGAGCTCAAGCCCGGCCAGCTCGTGCGCATCACGCAGAAACACTACTACGCCGACCTTGGCGACGTGGTCATGCCGGTGCGCCCCATCACGCAGCTGGAAGTGCTCAACGGCGGCGCCTGCAAGGACATTCCCTCCGCTCCGCAGGACCCCGCCAACCACGACCACGAAGTCATGCCCTTACCCCTCTGAAATAAAAAGCCCGCCGATTGGCGGGCTTTTGTGTTATTGTAAGAGAATTGAGAGGTTCCTCAGCGTGCCCCGGTTCAACCAGCGTGACTGTCTTAACAGTTCGAGACGGTTGGATACGCGTTTTGTGTTCGTCTTTATCTCCATAAGGGAAGAATTCAGGGCAGGGGCTACTTCTGAATCAAAGTCTTTCACGTGATTAAACGAGAAACTGTTGCATTGTTTTTTTAAATTCACAAGTTCTTCCGATAGAAGCAACAGAGAGCCTGCATGTTGTCTCGCGGCATTCGGGTCGCATATCGATTCGAGAATATCCGCAGCCTGTCCGAGCTTGTGATTATAGCATTGCACCAGATTGAGATAGTGCTCAATTTCTTTCTGCCTGGCTGATAGTTGCTTCTTTTTGACCTTGGTTTTAGCAACTTTGAGGGTCTGGGGGTGCTTTGCTTTCTTGTTCTCCTGCTTTGTGTCCGATGCCGGAGCTTTCTTTTCCTTTGAATCTGTACTCTTGGGTGTATTCTGGAAATCATATCCATGTTCCGCCAGAACAACATGGACTGATTTTTCCAGCCCGACAACTATACTCTGCATTTCTGCATCTGAATCCACGCCCCGAATCTGGGCTTCAGCATAATATTTTTCTACAGCTTGTTTGATTTGCTCATGCGCTTTCTTTAAGGCCTGCAGCTCCTTATTCTGCTTGTCCAGCCATGCCTGATATGATTTCGGCCTCGCATTATTGATTTTATGCTTGTTTAATTCATTAAGATTTACCAGATTCCTGTATCGGGTCTCCATCAGATTGATGTTTCCGCTGATTCGTGCGTAATCAGAGCGGATGCGTTCCCATTTAGGATAAAGCAGTGGAAGGTAGTCCCTTGTGTAGGTCAGAACAGAATCCGAAACATCCGGGCTTGCTCCAGTGGCACTTCCTTCTGATTTTATATGGTTTATGTAATAGTCGCAGACTGTGTCGGCGTGCCTTTTTTTTGCATAGTCGTCGATGCATGAATATAATTGCGCACCCACTATAAGAGCAATTAATATCAATATAAATGGCATGAGAGTTTAGAGAGATTGGATTTGCTCCGCTTCCTGCATGACCTGACGTACTGAGTCAAGTTCTTCGCTGATGCTTATGGAAACCTGACTCTGGCCTGTTGCCCCGGAAAGCTCTTCCGTATAGTTGTAGAGTATTTGTTCGAAAGCACGGCCTTCAAGCCTGACGAGACAATCCCCTAATTGATCTGAGAGTTGAGCAAGCTTCTGCTGTTTATTTCTGAATATGCTTCTGGCGCCTTCATCAGATACTTTCGCAGCTTTATTCTCTAAATCCTGCGAAGTGGACTGCAATTTTTTTCTATTGTTTTTTACGTCGAGCGCTGCGGCGTAAATTGCATCGACAGAATCCCGATGATATCTGGTGATGAGCATATCTCCATCTTCTTTCAATATCCCGGCAGCCAGCTCCAGCTTGTCTTCATGGCTCATGTATACAACCCCTGCAAATCCATAGATAGCAAAGCCCAGCACCGAGCCAACTATGCCCAATGGGTGGCATGCGCAGCAAAGAACTAATGAGGCCAGAATGAGAAGAATCCCCGTAACCTCCAGAATAATTGAGAACGTTTCCATCGGTATAATAGATGGCAGGGCTCGCTTTCCTGTATGAGCCCTGCCTGTATAATGAGTTACAGTGATGAAAGGTTTATATCGATAGCCGCCTGGGCTCTGTCGCAATCCTGTTTAATGGATTCCTCGAGTTCCCGGGCTTTTTCGAGGCGTTCTTCAGATTGGTCAATCATCATATCATCGCCCAGCGAGCCCATGGCACGGAGTGCAGATACTTCATCCTTGAGAATCTGAAGTGCTACCTTTTTCTCTTCCAGTTCAAGCTGGAATGTTTTGAATGATTCTTCCACCTTTACTTCCCGCTCTTTGAACAACGCAACGCGTGAGGCGAATTTCTGACTCTCCTGCTCTTTTAATACTGCAAGATTCTCCTTGCCTTCCGTACGGTACTTCCTGGCGGCATCTGCTGCTTCCTTGGCCCTCCTGTCGTAGCTGATGCTCAGCTGCTTCATGCGAATCCAGTTTTCCTTGCGCTGGCGGAGCTCTTTTTTATAGAGTTCAAGCGCCACATCGGCTTTTCCAACCTGCTCAACCAAGGCATCTACTGCCTTGTTGTGCATCACTTTTACCGCAGCTTGTTCCTTCTCGCCGCAGCTGGTAAGGAGAGAGCCTGATATGAAGGCAATGATAGCAATTGTAATTAGTTTCATGTTTTTTGCTTTCTTTTTGTTTGATAATCAAGAAAATGTTTAGCGTTATGGCTTAAAATATCCAGAGATGTAAAGTTACGCGTTTCTCGTCGGATGTATTCTGCAAGGCCAATCTTTGCATATCGTTGGGGTGCAGGTATGTCGCTTCCAAACATGATACGCCGCTCATCAGCTCCGGAATCGAGCCATGTTTGCACTGTTTTCGTCGGAACAAATGCTGTATCAACATACACATGAGGTAACTCGGCTAAGAGAGCCGGCACAGCTTCGTGCGGTTTACCGTGTGCAAGGTCTATATGTAATTCTGGAAACCTGCGGCAATAGGGCAGATACTCACCAATGGTATTGCTAATTCCGCTATCGTTAATTCCTGTGTGAATCTGCACCGGGAAGTTACGCTCCTCCGCAAGACTCAATACGCGCATCAACAGCTCCGGCTTTTGCAGCCAGGCCGATTCCCCACCGTGAAGTTTGAAGCCTTGATACAGCCCATCCGGTAATCGAGACAAATCCGGATCGTGTTTCAGATATCGAATGCTTACCCAGAAAAAGATATGCGCCCGTTGCCTGGCCAAACGCTTCATTTCGCGCGCTTCCGCGTGCATGGCCGTTCCTTCCACATCCCAGATGGCGTTGGTTGAGGAAACAATGAATTCATCTACCCCGGCGCGAGTCAACGCTCCGATTATTCTTCGCGGGGAGTAGTAGTAAGGTTCCACCTTGTCCCGGCGCGGGAAATATCCCATGTGAACGTGGGCATCAAACATGACGAATCAGGGACGCAATTTCTTCATCTGCTCATGTTTCATATCCACCACAATGTGATTCTGCTCGGCCACCTTGCAGAAATGCCCGGCCGGTGTAAACATATCGCCGGTCTCGTTGTAGTTGCGGCACAGGCAGATGGAGCAGTAATCGCGGTCCTTGCATACCGCGCATTTCGGGAACTTGGCCTTGGTCGCGTGGCGGACAAGGTTCAGCTTCTCCGAATTCAGCCACACTTCTTTAAGTGACTGCTCATGCACATTGCCCACCACATAATCCCCGAATGCAGGGCAGGGATAGAAATCTCCGTTGGCTGCCAGACACAAGGAATCCACCCCGGCGCCGCAGGCCTTCTGCGCCATCCAGGCTTCCGGGGATGGCATCTCTGCTTTCTTACCCACGGCAAAATACTCGCTCTCCGTCGGCACGGCGCGCAGAATCACATCTTCGAGAATCTCGCGCGTCTGCGGAATCGTCAGGCGGTTGCACAGGTTGGAGCAATCACCATCGTACTTTGCCATAATGATGAAATCTGTCTGGGCAGACATCTTGAGACTCTCGGCAAACTTGATGACATCCGGGTATCCCTGGTAGTTGATTTGCAGGCAGGGGCAGGAAATGCGCACCGGCACATCTGCCGCACGCAGGCGGATGATGGCATCCACCGTGCGCTTCCATGAGCCTTTCAGGCAGGTGACGGCATCGTGAATCTCCGGCACCATGCTGTAGAGCGATACCTGCACCGTGGCATCGGCTTCGCGCAGGACGCGGATTTTCTCATCTGTGCAAACTGTCAGATTGGAGAGCACACCAACCGTGCAATCCCGCTCTCGTATTGCCTGCACAATGCGGGTGAAATCCTTGTGCATCATGCACTCTCCACCGGAAAGCGAAATGCTCAGCCCACCCATTGCGCGGAACTCATCCAGCACCTCGCAAATCTTCTCATACGAAAGATACAGCGGATTGTACGCCGGAATATAGCAATGGCGGCAGCGCTCAGTGCAATTCTGCGTAATATCCATGTGCAGCGAGAATAGCGTCGGGTTCTCCCGGAAATACTCACCCAGCACATCCTGCGATATTTTGGAGAATCCGCCATCTGCGCTTTGTCGGCGCTCATACTGAGCAATGGTCTTGGGCTTTTCCACATTGTAGGTGAACCGCTGTTCCTGAGCATCCTGTGCCTCGGGCGTATCCCCGGCCAGCAGATACCCCTCCTGCACAAGCATGGTTACAAATTCATCGAAATCACGGCAAATTTCCTCTTTATCGCCATCCGTATAAATTGAGAGGATATAATTTACCATCTCGGATTTCTCCGTGGGAACACGCGTCAGTTTTTCGCAGAATACCTCGGCATCGCGAAACACGCGGTCGCTGGCATAGAGACGGTGAAAGAAATATGTAAACGGACCGAATTGGCGTTTGAATGTCTGGTCGGAAAGTCGGAGAAGCATGAGGAAAAGAATGTTAGTTGTTGCTGAAAAGTTTACGTCTTATCTGTGCAGCCTGGCAGCGAGCCGGCGTGTGGCAGAACATATCTGCCGTTTCATTGAAATTGCGCGTGGGACACACCTTGCACCAGGGGCGGTTTTCGCAATGTGCACACTCGCCGAAATCCCGGTTCCGCAGCGCACGCAGCGCCTGCAGCTTCTCACCGTGCCATACCTCAGCAAAACTTTGTTCATGGGCGTTGCCCAGCACAATGCCGTGGCAACCATCGCAGGGGTAGTAAATGCCCTCGGCATTGAGATTCATGCTGCTCTTGCCGATGTCACACACCTTGGCATCCGGGGTACAGCGCTCTGCAGAAAGTTTCCCTGTGTTGAACAAGCTGGGGTGTTCGATCCAGACGCACTCCGTCTCAGCAATTGAAAGCGCACAGGTCTGGTTCGAGCAATCATGGTCCACCTGTCCGAAGATATCGCAGTCAGGTATCAGGTGCATGTGGTGGGTCTTGGCAAACGCCAGCAACTCCGGCAGGGCGTGGCGATTCGCCTGCATGATGGGGGAGGCCAGCCGTACTGCCACGCCTGCTTCTTCCAATGCCAGGATTGCCTGCATGGTCTTTTGCCAGGAGCCGGGGATGGTTGTAATTTTGTCGTGTTCTTCCGCGTTCATGCTATAGAGGGATACATTCACGAACTGCGGCTGGGCTTCTGCCAGAAATGCCACCATCTCCGCATCGCAGTGCGTCAGGTTCGACATCACGATGAAGTTCAGATTCAGACTCTTAGCATAGCAGATAAAATCCCTGAACTGCGGGTGCAGCATACACTCGCCGCCGGAAAACATGACCGTCATTCCCCCGGCTTCTCGGAACTCGCGCAGCACACGCTGCCCCAACTCCAAGGGGAGAAATCGCGGTCTGTAATCAGCTATGTAGCAGTGTATGCAGCGTTCTGTGCAGGCATTCGTCAAGTCGATATGCAGGGAATACGGCAGGGCATGCCGTTCATAAAAGGTACCGACGGGGAAAGGTTGCTCTTCTTTTTCTGCAGGCTCAGCAGGAGCCGGCGGAGCATCATTCTGCTCTGTCATGGTCGGAGAAACCTCATTCCTCACGCTGTAGCAATTCAAAAAGGTTGCTGCTGCCAGCTCTGCATAAAAAGCCTGCACGTCCTCCGCCACTTCCTGCGGAGGTAGTGCGTACTGCTTCGCTACCTCGGCTATAATTTCCCCAATCTCCTTTGTTTCCCCTTGCTCTATGGGTTTCAGGAAGCCCTGAGCATCTTTCAGAATGCGGCATGCATAGGTGCGTTTGTTCCAAAGCAGCGTTTCCTCCTCCGCATGGCGAAGAAAGGTGTGTTCGTTCAATTCGAATTTCATGAAGGGTAAATCAGAGTTGCTGTGAGCTGATGACAAAACCAAGTTCTTCCGCTATTTTCACAAACTCATCGAAATTGATGAGCGATGTGCCACCTCCACATTGGCTGGAGACTGCTATGGTCTCGCCGGATTTCAAGGTGATAAGCTCATCGTCTGCAATAAAATATCTCTTGGGGCGAGCATTCAAATCTACGTTGCGGAGTTCCTCAAACCATCTCGGAGCAAATGTCTGCTTCAACTGCTCGTATGTGCAATCTGTTTCCTCTGCATAGTTTTTGATAACATAAAGCACGATGCGCCCCTTTCCCATAGGCTCAGAGCTACGCCCTGCGGAATTTTGGCACACATATTTTGCGCGATCTCGCTGATTTACTTTTTTGCCTTGTTCCACAATGGCTCTGGCGCTTTCCTGCACTTCAGGGGACGCATCCGGATCCTCCGAAATAGCTTGTGCGCATGCCAGTATCAGTGCTGAGTTTTCTTCCCAGAATTTTATGAGAAGGCTGCGTTGTTGTTCATTCATGGCAATATAAAGGGATTCGGAATTAAAATAGGATAAATGACTCACATATTCCTGCAACAATATGCGGGTGTACTCCGGCATATTCTGTCGTTGTAAGGCCGGTGATAAAATATAATCCAGTATTTGCTGGTAATCAATGCGGATGAAATGTGTGTCCTTGCAAGACTGGGCTTGCCTGGGACTCAGGTATACATAGATGGGGTAAAGCCCTTCTTCCTTCTGCGCACTGAAATGTTGATAATAACGAATGGTCTGGCTATCAGTCTCAGCTGCATCGATTTTATTCTCCAGGACAATCTGCAATCGCCGTATTCCTGCCAGTTCCTGATCTAATTCGATGGTTGCTACGATATCCACGCGCCCATCTGGTGGGATGGAAACTTCCCGCTCCACCGTGGCTGCTGTGCGGATGATTCTTTTGCCGGACAGGATGGCATGCTGCAGAGCCTCCGGCAATTGCTGCTCCGGTGTGAGCCGGCACGAGGCCAACAGAAGCAGTAACTTTTGCAAGGCAAAATGCCCTAAATCGTGGCTTTCCTCCGGGCTGAGCAACCATGCCAGAAAATTGCTGTGGCCGTTTTCTCTCCGCCCGACGCCCCAGATGTCCAACAGTGACTTCCGGCTGATGCGCTCGCGCAATGCGGCCGTCGTCGGACTCTGGTGAAATTGCCGCATTTGTTGGATGATGGTGTCCATGTCAATCGTGTAGCAGGGGGATGGAGTAAGCAGCAGGCAGGGAGAATCTCCCCGCCTGCTGGGTGTGACCGCGTCTTTTACTTCAGCGGCCCACACATGCACTTCGTGTTGTAGGATGCGCAATTGGTGGATTGCACTTTTTCCGTCGGGCAACCGGCGACATAGGACTGAGTAGCCTCACTGGAGGCAACGATTTCGGGTTTCTTATAGCTCATGGTATTGTTTTCTATTTGTTTTATGGTTATAAGTTACAGACCGAGGTCTGCTTCACACATGGAGTGGGAAGATTTTCCTGCTGTATAATTGAAACACTAAGGATTCATCAGAAGTGGAAACGTTTTATCTTTTCTTCTGTCATTTCAGTATTCAGGGTTGTTTGTGAAATCAGAGCTGTTCTTGTCTCCTGCGTTAAGTTTATCTCAAAAAGCGAATAAGTCAACAACAAAAATCGCGAAAAGATAATTTACAGATGGGCAAGTCTGTGTTAGAATACACACGTGCCCGCAATGGATGAGTTGCTTCTACAGCAAGTAACACGGTGATAAAGAAAGGATAAAGATGTATTATGTGTAAAAGTGGTGAATCTGGTTTGCTGTCTCAAAAGAAATCTCAGAACGAGATATACGAGCTTAAGTTGGAGTTGCCGTTGGAGTTGTTTTCACGCCTTACGCAGCTGTCTGTCGGCACTGGGCTTTCTGTAGAGCAACTGGTTGCGCAGGAAGTGGCCAGGCTTCTGAAAAGTGATGAGAAGTAGAGTTCACTTGACATCAGGTGCATTTGTGGTAGTATAGGGCGTACACCATGCAGGGGGACGCACAAGCCGAGTTCAAGAGTTCAGTAAAGCAGTGGCTCAAGAGCCACGGGCTGGATTATCGCTGGGTGGCGGAGCAGTGTGGCGTATCGGAGATTACGGTGCGTAACTGGATGAGCCAGAAGAATATCCCGCCCCTGAAACAACAGCTGCTGGAGCGGGTGATGGTGCAGCTGCCTGCAATGCAGGGAAGTGCTGAGCGTGCTTCTGTGCCAGGGGTGAGTGTGAATGCCTCTCTTTCGCTGACCATACATCTGGCACCGGAGATGTACAACCGCCTGGCCGAGCGTGCGCTTGCTGCCGGGTCCACCATGGAGCAGATGGTGGCACAGGCTATCACGCAGTTACTGGATGATGCACCGGCCGGGTTAAAGACCCGCAAGGTGATTCTGCCTGCTAAATAACACCGGGGCTGATTGGCCATGACTGAAACAGCCAGCACAGGGGCGGCACTCCCGCTACTTACTCGCCTGGGGCATTGCGAAATCCGCCAACTGTTAGGGCAGGGTGGTGGCGGCATCAGCTACCTGGCGTATGATGAGAATCTGGAACGGGAGGTGGTCATTAAGGAGCATTTCCCACCCTCATTATGTTATCGTTTACCTGGTACTGCCGCGGTTCAGCCTGTTTCGGCGGCGGATTACGAGCGCTCTCTGGCATCATTCTGCCGCGAGGCTCGCATCCTGGCCGGATTGAATCACCCGGGTATCGTCAAGGTATATGATATATTTCAGGCCTCAGGCACGGCCTATATGGTGATGGAGTATGTGGAAGGGGATCGGCTGACTGAGTGGCTGCCAGCGCATGCCGGTGAAGTTCAACTGGTGACCGGGGTGCTGAATTCACTGTTGGCCGCATTGGAGTATCTGCATTCTCATGAAGTGCTGCACCGCGATATCAAGCCTTCCAATATCATTATGCGGAACGGGACGCAGCCGGTCCTGATTGATTTCGGGGCGGCCATGCTGGGCACGCCTCCTACCACGATTACCCTTGTGGGAACTCCGGGTTATGCTGCGCCGGAGCAGTTTCATCAACATGGCAAAGTGGGGCCGTGGTCTGATTTGTATGCGCTTGCACACAGTGTTGCCAAACTGGTACCTCCCCTTGTATTGAAGCGTTATCCTTCGCGCTTTGTGAAAGCGCTCAAACGGGCAGGGGAGGATGATATTGACTGCCGCTATGGCAGTGCGGCGGCTTGGGCTGCATCATTGGGAAAAGAACGAGGTGTCTTTGGTTGGATTCTGGTGATAATGACTCTTCTGCTGTCTGGACTAGTGGTTTTCTCCGTCTGTTTCCTGGTGTCGGAGGATGAGGTGTATGTAACTGGCAGCCATGCGGGCTCTTCCCCGCAGCAGACGACTGGCGCCATGCTTCTGACAGATTCCCCGGAATCGACAGTACTGCAGGAGAACCGATCTGAATACATAAAGTCTCTGGAGGAGCAACAACTGCAGTTTACTCGGAATCAATATCGCGCCACGCTGGAAAAATCTGCCGAGTTGTATGGATACTCAGGGAAAGGGGACAGGGATGCGTGGATTGAGAAGACGGTTGAAGAGTGGATACGCCGCAGCGAGGGCGCGATAAGGGATGCTATGGAGAATTACGCCGAGCGGGGGCTATAACCGTCTTTTCTGTGTGTGTCACGCTGTTGCCCATGTGCACGCATTTTGCTACCAGGGCAGGGAGATATAGCCGAGCAGGCGCAGCAGCCATAAATCCAGAGCGGCCAGGGCCAGCAGGTACCACAGGATAATCCACGCTGCGCTCACCAGCTGTCGCGGCTTATTGGCCACGCTGCCGCGCCCCATCACAACCTTGCGGTTCTGCTGGGCAAAGATAATCTCTTCGTTGGGGGCCAGTTCCTCTCTCATCGCGGCAGCAGCACTGTAGCATAATACGCCCCGGCATGCAATCACTTTCTGTCCCCTCCGTTCCTGTGCAGGCTTGTTCAAGCCGGAGTAAAAGGGAAAACCGGATGCCGGAATGTCGAAATTTCTAAAATTTTCGTGTTGCAAGTTTGCTTGTTGTGTGGTAATTTATGGGCACCATGATTACAGGTACTACACATAAGAAGGCTGCTGAGTGGGTGGAGCAGATCCGCCAGCTCTGCAAACCCGATTCCGTCTACTGGTGCGACGGTTCCGAGGAAGAGAACACCAAGCTCTGCGACATGCTCGTGGAGAAAGGCACATACATCCGCCTGAACCCGGAGAAGCGCCCCGGCTGCTTCCTGGCTCGTTCTACTCCTTCTGACGTGGCCCGCGTAGAGGAACGCACATTCATCTGCTCTGAGAAGCAGGAGGACGCTGGTCCTACCAACAACTGGAAGTCCCCGGCTGAGATGCGCGCC
>JAFXDR010000092.1 GCA_017521145.1 Akkermansia sp.
ACCCTGGGGCAGCTCACCTTCCGGCAGCAACCCGATTTCGCGGCCGATCTGGCAGGCGGTCTCAAAATTATCGCCGGTCACAATCTTGATGCCCACTCCAGCCTTGTGGCAGGAAGCCACGGCAGCAGGCACATCCGGGCGCACAGGGTCCTGGATGACGAAGCAGCCCAGCCAGGTGAGGCCGGTGCAGGCTTCCTTGACTCCCTCTGCGGAATCGGCAGAGCCTTCCTTGTAGGCCAGCCCGAGCACGCGCATGGCTTTGCGCTGAGCCGTGCGGATGATGGTAAGCACTTCCTCGCGGGCGGCATCGGTGAGCTCGCCGGCATAGGCGGCGGTGCATCTGGCAAGCACCACCTCGGGTGCACCTTTCATATAGATGACCTCCTTGCCCAGCACAGCGGATTTGCCGCAGGTGGCCATGAATTTATTCTGCGTGTGGAAGGGCAGCTGGGCAATGGTGGTGAACTTGCTGCGGGCATCGGCATAGGAGATACCCTTGTCGTTCAGGTACATGAGCATAGCGCCCTCCGTCACGTTGCCGAGCACCTTGCCGGCTTCATCGAGATCAGCGGTGGAGTTAGCGGCCACGGCTTCGGCCAGCAGGGGGAAGATGGGGGCAGCAGTACCCTGCTCATTCACTCCGGGGAAATTGGCCTCGCGCACGGTCATGAGGTTCATGGTGAGTGTGCCGGTCTTATCGGAGCATACCACCGTGGCAGCGCCAATGGTTTCGCAGGCATCCATCTCGCGCACCAGGTTGTTCTGCTTAGCCATTTTGCGCATGCTGTAGGCAAGGCTGAGCGTCACACTCATGGGCAGGCCCTCGGGCACGGAAACCACAATGAGCGTGATGGCTATCATGAAGTAGGTGAGAATCTTATCTGCCGCAGCCTGGGGCATCCAGGTGGCAGGGTCAGCGGGCAGAATGCCACTGCCGATAAGGGCTCCCAGCATAATGCCGAAAAGAACAGCACCCGTGATGATGCACTTGAGCCAGGCAGCAAAGCCGCCCTGCTTCACCCAGCCAGGAGTGGGGATGACGAGTCTGGCGTAGCCCAGCAGGTCGCGCAGCACGGGATACCAGATTTTGAGCGTGGCAGCGGCAATACCGGCTATGAGCGCAGCAAAGAAATACCACTGGCTGCAGCTCAGCACAAACTTGCCCAGCAGTGCATCGTGCGCCACGAGCGAGATAAAGAGAATCAAGGCTATGGAGGTACCCACCACGTTGATGGCCTGGGAGAGTCCTTCCAGCTGCAGGTTGAGCGGAGACTTGGCGCCGGTTTCCCTGGTGGCAGCTTCGGCCACTTTGCCGATTTCGGTGCTGTCGCCCACCCTGGTCACGCAGATAATGCCGTGGCCATCGGTCACGAGGGTGCTGCGCAGCACCACATTGCGCGGGTATGCGCCAGGCAGGGTTTCTTCTTCCTCTGCGGGCACCTTGAGCACCGGTTCGGATTCACCGGTGAGGGAGGATTGGTTGATGCGCAGAGAGGACGCTTCGAGCACCACGCCATCGGCCGGCACTTCCACACCGGTTTCAAGAGTGACGATATCGCCCACCACCAGCTCATTCTTGGGCACCATGGTGTGCTTGCCGTCGCGCAGCACACGCACGGGGGTCACATCGTTCACCTTGTTAAGAATATCGAATTCCTTGTTGGCGCGGTATTCGTTCACAAAGCCCACCGTGGTGGCCAGAAGCACGGCGCACATGATACCGATGCTCTCAATGGGGCTATGCTCACCGGGGGAAAGGATGACGGGGATGAATGAAATGACGGCCGCCGCAATAAGGATGACGATGAGCGGGTCGGCAAACTTACGGGCCAGCTCAACCCACCACGGGTCGCGGCTGGGCGGGGTCATTTCGTTGCTGCCGTATTTCCTGCGGTTTTCCTCCACCTGAGCAGAGGTGAGACCAGTGTGGATATCTGTGAACTCTTTCATAAGATTGGGGAGGCGCATTATAGTTTCTTTTCCGCCAGAAAGCAAGCACGAACATTATCGCGCGCGCAGAAGGCGCGCGCGACGCAAAGATTACAAAAAGGCCTTATCGACATACTGGAATCGGGTTCAGAAGCAAATCAGCGTAAGCCGCTGATTGCCAATTTGTCAATCGTCAATCCAGTAACATGTCTTCTTTGGCGGTTGATTTTCGGGAAAAAGGAGGCTAGAATACGCGGCATGAGTATTCTCCGCATCGGCACAAGAGGAAGTGAACTGGCCCTGGCCCAGACCCACCAGGCCATTGCAGCATTGCAAGCGGCTGTTCCGGGGCTGGAGTGCCGGATTCAGATTATCTCCACCGCCGGAGACCAGCGCACTGATATTCCGCTGCACCAGGTAAATGCTGCCACCGGCACAGGCGATAAGGGCGTGTTTATTGCCGCCATCGAGGAGGCGCTGGCCGCGGGTGAAATTGACTGCGCGGTGCATAGTCTCAAGGATATGCCCGGCGTGCTGGATGCACGCTTCGAACTGGCAGCCGTACTGCCACGCGAGGAGATACAGGATGTGCTGGTGGTAAAAACAGAATCTGCCACGCCGGTGATTGCCACCGGCAGTGTGCGCCGAGCCCATATGGTGCATACCTATTGGCGGGGTGCTGCCCGCACTGTCCCCGTGCGCGGTAATGTGGCCACGAGGCTCCGCAAGCTGATTGAAAATCCGGAGGTGACCGCCACCCTGCTGGCTCGCGCCGGGCTCAACCGCCTGGGCTACCACCGCGATTCATTTGAAATCAACGGCACCACCTTGCGGGTAACCGGGCTGCCCGTAGAGCAGTTTCCCCCGGCTCTGGGCCAGGGGGCTATTGCGCTTGAATGCCGCCGGGACGATGCCGCCACCACTGCCCTGCTGACCAAGGTGAACCACGAGCCCACCTACCGCTGCATTTCCTGCGAGCGCGCTTTCCTGAACCTGCTGCAGGCAGATTGCTCGGTCCCCGTGGGTGGCTATGCCCGGATCAATACCGATAACTCCCTCACTCTGCATGTGGTGCACTACTCCGATGCCACCCATTTCACCCGTCTTCACGAAACGGGTGATTCACCGCTGGCTGTGGCCCACGCGCTCCACCAGCGATTGCTTGCCGGAGAGTAATTTTCGATTGACTGACCGGGTAGAGCTGGTATACTCGGAGCTATATGAAAATCAGTCTCTCCAGGAATCAGAAATTTTCTATCACAGCCATCATTGCCGCCCTGGTTCTGGGTGGTGTGATTGCCAGTCTGCCCACGGGCGACCCCATTCTGCGGGAAGTGGAAAAATTCCGCTCTGATGCATGCTCTGCTGAAGCTTCAGAGGAAACAAAGCGCTTTAAGCGGCTCATGAAGCGCATCCGCACCGAGGAAGCCAATGTCAACGAGGCCGATGAGGAGGGCTACACCCCGCTCATGAATGCCGTGCGCTACGGCACTATTGACGATGTGCGCTACCTGCTGGTCAGGAAAGCCAGTCTCAAACGCCGCGGACCGCAAGGCAAGACTGCCCTGGACCTGGCAGGAGACAAAGGAATCCGCAGCCTGCTGCAATACTGCGAACTGGCAGAAAAAAAGCTCAGCCACCAGGAAAGAGAAGAAATCAAAGCCCAGTTCCGGCAGATTGATATAGACCCGGACAAGCTGGACCAGCTCATTTTCAAAGC
>JAFXDR010000093.1 GCA_017521145.1 Akkermansia sp.
ATAACCCCGCTGGCAGCACAGAAACAGGCCCTGTTAGCGGAATCGGGGGTGGAGGTGCTGCTGGAATTGACCTTTACCCCGGAACTGGCGGCCATGGAACCGCAGGATTTCCTGGATGCACTGCGTCAGGCTTGCCCCATGGCGGGGATTTCCGTGGGCCGCAACTGGCATTTCGGCAAGGGCGGTGTGGGCAATGCTGCTTTTGTGGAAGCCTATGCGGCATCGCATGGGTTGCGCGCCTGTGTGCAGGATATGGCGGAATACGAGGGGGAGCGTATCTGCTCCAGCCGCATCCGCCAGGTGCTGGAAGCGGGTAATCTGCCCGCTGCAGAGGCTATGCTCGGGCATGCGTTCAGTGTGGCGGGAGTGGTGGATCACGGCCAGCATCTGGCCCGGCAGCTGGGTTTCCCCACGGCCAATATCGAGGTGCATCCGCAGGCGGTGCTGCCGCCTGCCGGGGTGTATGAGGTGCAGGTGATGGTTGATGGTTCGCTGCGCCGCGGAATTGCGAATCTGGGGCTGAGGCCCACGATTCAGGAGACGCGCAAAGTGGTGCGTCTGGAGATGCACCTGCCCGGCTGGCAGGGGGATTTGTATGGCTGCCTGCTCTGCGTGGAGCTCCGCCGATTCCTGCGCCCGGAGCGCAGATTTGCCTCTGTGGAGGAACTGCGCGCGCAGATTGCTGCGGATGTTCAGATGCTGTGATTTACCGCGAACTGCTCACCGAGCTTGTGCGAGGTGGCAATGGCTCTGGTGATGTAGGCCAGACCGTTTTCGACAGCTTGTTCCAGCGACTGTCCTTTTGCGAGGAAGGCGGTGATGGCGCTGGAAAGGGTGCAGCCGGTGCCGTGGGTGGAGATGCCTTCCGTGCGGGGGTGGCTCCAGCGCAGCGTGGGTTTGCCGGGTTGCACGAGGATATCAGTGCAGGTATTGCCGCCCACATGGCCGCCTTTGGCCAGGATGGCGCACTTGTAGCGGGCACAGAGGGTGTTGGCGGCGCTTTCCAGTTCCTCCACTGTGGTGATGGGGGCGGTGCCTGCCAGCTTGGCCAGTTCATCGCCATTGGGCGTGAGCAGGGTGGTGCGGGGGATGAGCACTTCCTCATACACCGCGATGGCTTCCTGCAGGATGAGGGCCTCGCCCGCGGTGGCTATCATGACGGGGTCTACCACGATGGGGCCGTCAAAATCTTTCAGCGAGCCTACGGTGGCACGCACGATTTCCGGGGAGTAGAGCATGCCGGTCTTGATGGCGCGCACCGGGAAGCTGCGCAGGCAGATATCTACCTGCGCGGCCACGAAATCCGGCTCCATGGCCACGATGCCTTCTACCAGCCCGGGAACTTCACTGACCACACAGGTGACGGCGGTGAGCGGGTAGCACCCCAGGGCAAAGCCGGTTTTCAAATCAGCCTGCAGCCCGGCGCCGGCGGAGCAATCGGAGCCGGCGATACTGATGTAGACGGGTGTTTCCATGCGTGCAGGTCAGCTGAAGGCTTTTTCCAGAGCTGCGGCAGCCTGCAGCAGGCGGGTTTCGGCAAAGTGCGGTGCCAGCAGCTGGATGCCGACCGGGTGCTGCCCTTCTGCTACAGGGCAGGGAATGGAGATACCGGGCAGCCCTGCCAGATTGGCGGGAATGGTGTAGATATCTGCCAGGTAGGTCTGCAGCGGAGTCATGGAATCATCGTGCAGGCGCGGCGCGCTGGTGGGGGCCACGGGCCCCAGAATGAGGTCCACCTGGTTGAAGGCTGCGGCAAAGTCACCTGCTACCAGGGAACGCACTTTCTGAGCCTTGGCGTAGTAGGCATCGTAGAAGCCGCTGGAGAGTACGTAGGTGCCCAGGATGATGCGGCGTTTCACTTCCGGCCCGAATCCCGTCTCGCGGGTCTTACTGTAGAGATCGTCCAGCCCGTTGGTGCCGGCGGCGCGGTAGCCATAGCGGATACCATCGAATCGGGAGAGATTGGAGGAGGCTTCTGCACAGGCAATGATGTAGTAGGCGGCCACCACTGCCTCGGCATGCGGCAGGGAGATTTCCACGATTTCTGCGCCCAGCTCAGTGAGCTTCTGCACGCTTTGCTGCAGCGCGGCTGCGACTTCCGGGCTGTTGCCGCTGGAGAGGTATTCCTTGGGCAGGCCGATGCGCAGGCCCTTGATATCCTTGCCAATCCCGGCAGTGAAATCTTCCGTGGCTTCGGTGGAGGAGGTGGAGTCCTTGGCATCGTGTCCGCAGATGGCGTTCAGGATAGTGGCGGCATCTTCCACATTCTGGGTGATGGGCCCAATCTGGTCCAGCGAGGAGGCAAAGGCTACCAGACCGTAGCGTGATACGCGGCCGTAGGTGGGCTTGATGCCGACTACGCCGCAGTGCGAGGCTGGCTGGCGGATGGAGCCGCCGGTATCAGAACCGAGGGCTGCGATGGCCATACCGCCGGCCACGGCTGCTGCTGAGCCGCTGGAGGAACCGCCGGGCACGTGCCCCGGGGCGGCGGGGTTCTGGGTTTCGCCAAATGCAGAGTTCTGGCCGTAAGAACCCATGGCGAATTCATCCATATTGGTGCGGCCGAAAGGAATGGCGCCTGCTGCGGTCAGTCTGGTGACGGCGGTGGCATCGTACGGCGAGACGAAACTTTCCAGCATGCGGGAGGCGCAGCGGGTGGGCTGGCCGAGCATGGCAATGTTGTCCTTGATGGCAATCGGAATGCCGCCGAGCGGTTTGCTGAGGTCTGCCTGGGCTGCGGCAGCCAGTGCCGCTTCTTTATCCCAGGAGAGATAGGCATTGATGGCGGGGTTGCGCTCTTCCATGGAGCGGGCGATTTCTTCCACCAGTTCCGTGGGGGAAATGCTGCCGCTGGTGAGCTGCTTGCGCCAGTGAGAAATGGTTCCGTTGAGCATGGCTGGTCAGAAAATGGGAGTTAGTGGGCAGATTCTACCACTTTGGGTACGCGGAATTGGCCGTCTTCCTGCGCCGGGGCGTTGGAGAGGGCTGCTTCGTTGCTGAGACTGGTGCCGGGCGTGTCTTCGCGCATGGCATCGAATACAGGCAGCGGGTGGTACATGGGCTCCACGCCGGTGGTGTCCCACTGGTCGAGCTGGGCTACGTAGGCCAGCACCTGGTTGAGGTCTTCTGAGAAACGCGCTGTTTCTTCTGCGGTGAGTTCCAGTTTGGCAAGACGGGCTATATAGGCCACATCAATGAGATTGTTCTGTTCCATGGCGGATGAAAATCAGGACTGGGTGAGAAGATAGATGGTGAGGGTGTAGAGCCCCCAGATGGAGACTGCGAGTACAATGAGCAGGAGCAGGTTTTCCAGCAGCAGATTGCGGTTCCGGGGGGCGGCACCGGTGATGGTGAGGTGTTTGCGGTGCATGCCGCGACGGCGTTCAAGCACATCTTCCGATGGCCCCAGTGTGTTGGCCGGGTAACGGCGCTGGTAGGCTCGGCTGGGGGGCAGGCTGGATTCCTGGCGCATGTTGCGGCGCAGTTCCAGTTCGCGCAGGCGGTCGAATGAAGAGTCGTTGTACGGCATTGGCGGATGGGGTTAACAGTAGCGAGAGATGAGTACGAAGGCTCCCCAGCTGAGAAGCAGGAGCAGGAAGAGTGGAAGATGGAAAAAGAAACCGTGCACGAGTTGTTCTCTGATACTGCTCCAGTCGGGCCCGCGGTGCTCTTCAGCACCGGGCTTGTGACGGAAAATGCTGGTGTGCCGATAGTAAGGAGCCCCGGCAAAGGCTTCCTCAAAATCATTGGCGGCGCGTTCCAGCTTGGGAATGGCTTCGCGCAGGCGTTCGTTGAATCCTTCTGTGCTCCAGGTTTCCGGCTGCATGGCAGAAAGAATTTCCCGGTGGCGGCGCAGGCACTCGCTTACCTGTGCTACTTCATTCGTCTCGCGCTCCATGGATTCGAGCTCTTTTTCCAGGCGCCGCACGGCGTTGTGCAGCTTCATGCCCACCTCGTTCAGGCTGTCATTGAAGAGAACTTTCTTCTCATTGCTTTCCTCAAGCTCCCGGCGCTGGGCTTCCCATTGCGCGCGTTGTGCTTCATAGAATTCGGCCTGTTTGCGGGCCTGCTCCATCTGCTGCCTCACCTGCTCAGGGGAGTGCATCTCCCCGTCTGCTATGCGGGGGTTCAGCTCCATCTGGCGATACTGGGCGGGCTGCTTTATCATGGATAAATGAAAAAAAGTCTTTAGGAAAAGTTAAACGTTTCGGGCGGAATTGTCAAGCTATTATATTGTGTTCCTGATACTAAAATCGGCAGAGGCGACTGGCGTCTCTGCCGATTTGGGGAATACGGGCGACGGGAATCGAACCCGTGTCTCATGCTTGGGAAGCACGCGTCCTACCATTGAACGACGCCCGCGTGTGCTTGCGGCGGCGATTCTAGCGTGAGGAAGGCAATGTGTCAAGAGGAAACAGAATTTTTTGTGTCAAATGTTAAAATAGTCTTGTCATATGGGGCAGTCTGTGTTACTGTAAGTCCGATGAGCGCGGGTATAGCTTAATGGTAAAGCTCCAGCCTTCCAAGCTGATCATGCGGGTTCG
>JAFXDR010000094.1 GCA_017521145.1 Akkermansia sp.
ATATCCTTAAAAGAAACAGCCCCTTCGTTCTCATGAATATACACACCTCCGGACTCCCCCGTGGTCACGCCGGATACACTGCGGAATACGCCGCCGTAGCCATAACTGGCCAGTATATCCTTGGCAGCAGTCACCGAATCATCTGCCGAAAAAGGTTGAAACGGGGTGTATTCACTATCCATATCGGAGGTGATATTATGAATACCGCTGAAGTTCAGATTGCCCAGCTTGTAAAACTCTGCCCGGCCATTGCGCACCACCTTGCCCGCTGTAGCCCCCTGCGCCGGAGCAAAGCTCAAATCCCACATCTCTCTCTCAATCTTCGGCTTGAATACATAGTTACTCAAGTTGAAGAGAGCAGAATCATCCCAACAGGGGGAATCATTCAGCAAACCATCATAGCAGGGCGCACTATCGGTGACTGTAATGGCCTCATTCAACAAAACGGTGATGTTCTTCTTCGAATCTACAGCCTCATGCAAATCCTGCACTTCATTAACTTCAACCGTTTTCTCGCCATATCCCAACACCCCCTCCACCGTCTCATCTGCTGTTTCCTGCGCCCACGCGCAGCTCACAGTCATAAGAAGAAAAGTATAAACGGCAGATCTGGCAATATCCATACCGCGACTATAGGATAACATATTCTGCGAGTCAAGTCCCTATTTGCCACAATGACAAAACAAATGAATGACTCAATGCGACAGCTGGTAACGAGCGCGCTGCTCAGCGTTCCAGATAAACCTGCGTGGCACAGGAGATTACTCCCCCATACCACCAGCGCGCAAGCCATGGACATCATATAGCTACGCATACCCCGGCAAGATAGCCAGATTGCATCGGATTGCAAGCATAAAAAAGATTAGAAAAGTGATTTTCCTGTTTGCAAGAACAGTGAAATATGCTAGAATCAGGGTCGTTGCAAATGAAAACAATCGATCGTTACATCCTCAGGCAACTTATTTCAGTCACCTTCCTTGGTGTACTGTCGCTTACGATGCTGCTTCTGCTCGGCCAGCTCTTCAAGCAGCTGCACGAACTTCTGGTAGAAAGCGGAGCTCCCCCCAGCATCGTGTTTGATTTCATTCTGCAGGTCATCCCCTTCTCCCTTACATTCTCCGTACCGTGGGGCTTTCTCACCGCTGTGCTGCTGGTGTACGGGCGGCTGGCGGCCGATAATGAGCTTACCTCAATGCGCATGGCCGGTCTGAGCCTGTGGCGTCTGAGTGCCCCGGCCATCGGCATGGGGCTGGCGCTGAGCGCGCTCTGCTACTACATCAACATTGAAATTGCCCCCCGCGGCAAGGATGCCATGAGCGAGCTGGTCATGAAAGCCGCCATGGACAATCCCCGCAACCTGCTCAAATCCAGCAGCAGCATGACCAAGCTGGATAAGGTGCAGCTCTATATTGAGCAGCGCGAGGGGGACGAGCTGAAAGGGCTTCACGTCTATCCTCTTCAAAAAGGAGTCGGCATGGGTACCGATTTCGATGCCATTCATGCAGAAAGCGCAGAAATTGGTGAATTCGACCTCAAATCCCGACTGCTGACCCTGACCCTGAAGAACGCCCGTATCGAGCGCTCAGACGGCCCGATGACTGACATGCCGGCCATCGGAGTCATGCCGTTGCGCGTGCACATTCCCATAAAGAACCAGCGCAAGCTCAAGCCTAACCGCTACACGAATGAAGAGATCGCTTACGTGCTGAGCCACTCGGCCATCACCCTGCAGCTTGATGAGCAGCTGCTGGGAAGATACGAGGACAACGCCTCCATTTCCCCGGCATTTCCCTGCGCCAAGCAGCTCTGGGCAGAAGTCCGCAAGGATGTCAGCTACTACAACGGCGGACTGGGGCACAAGAAGACCAAACTTGCATTTGAAACAGAAGGCATACAGCGCGCCTCCTTTGCCTGCGCCTGCTTCGTGTTCTCACTTATTGGCGTACCGCTGGCCATCACCGCCCGCCGTAAGGACACCTCCACAGGTTTCGCCATCGGCATTCTGGTGGCAGCCGTATACTTCATGGCGCTGGTATTCTGCGAACTTTCCCGCAAATCCAGCGGCATCACCCCCTACATCGTGCTCTGGCTGCCCAATGTGATCTGCATTGCCTTTGCCATCTGGCAGCACCAGAAAGCCAAGTTCCGCGGTTAATCAGAATCCGCAGACGCATTACAAAAAGGGGACGTTCTTCTGAACGCCCCCTTTTTGATGGTTACAGGTTATGACCACTGCGTTGTTCGTAATCAGAGCGCTGGTCATCCCCAATCGGGCCCACGGCAAAATACTTAGCCTGCGGGTGGTTGAACAACAGCGCGCATACGGAAGCGGCGGGATTCATCATGGCCGTATCAGTCAGCGTGGCCCCGGTATGAGCCGTGGCATCGAGCAACGCGAACACGGTTTCCTTTTCCCGGTGGTCAGGCTGGCTGGGATAACCACAGGCGGGGCGGATAGCATGGCTACCCGCCACCGGCCACAGCTCATTGATGCAATCCTGCGAGCACTCGGCCAGAGCCTCAGCCAGCATGCTGCACAGTCCGGCGCTCAGCAAGGCATGGTAGGTATCGGAAACAGCATTGAACTCTGCCGCCCAGGCATCGCCACCAGTAATGGAAAGCTGCAGGGCGCCCGCATAGCCCCCCTGCCCCTGCGGAGCCACGAAATCGGCCAGCGCCAGGCGGGGACGCTCACTGGCTTTCTGCTGGCGCATGGTATGCAGCACCGTGCCGTTCTCCAGCACCACATCATCCTGCACCCGGGCAGCAGGCCAGACACCGAACACCGCACGGGCATGCAGCTTCTCAGGCGCCTGAGCCAGCAGGGCTCGTGCATCTGCCAGCAATTTCTCCGCCTCTGCCACCTTCTCTGCCGGGGCATTGGGATGCGGCGCATTGCGCACCGGATTCCAGACATCCTGCATCTCGAAGTAGCGCAGCAGGATACTCCAGTCGGCCTTGGCAGCAAGCTGCTCCCAGCTCAATTCAAAATCAAACTTCGGGCTGCAGCACTTACAGCCGCATGACACCCCCACAGTATACACGCCTGTGCGCAACGGGCGGGGCTGCGGGCTGGCAGTCCAGTCAATCTGCAAGCCCTTGCTCCGGGCCTCTGCCAGTGGCATGAGCGGCACATCCTTTTCAGCATAGCTCTGGCAAAGGCGGGCCTGTTCTGCCTTATGGGCAGCAATATATTGTTCCTTATCGGGGCCGATGAGCGCCGCTGCCGCCGGCACAATGGTCGAGGCATCGGCCGTCTGCACCACCACGCCGGAGGGATAATGCGGAGCCATCTTCAGCGCTGTATGCAGCGGGCTGGTTGTCGCACCACCCACCAGAAGCGGCAGGGTGAGTCCCTCGGCCTCCAGCGCGGCAGCCACCGTGGACATTTCACCCAGTGAGGGAGTAATCAATCCGGAAAGCGCCACTAAATCCGCCTTTTCCCGGTGCACGGCAGCCACAATATCCTCGCAAGGTACCATAACGCCCAGATCCACCACGCGGAACCCATTGCAGGCCAGCACCACGCCCACGATATTCTTACCGATATCGTGTACATCGCCCTTCACCGTGGCGAGCACCACCGTGCCGGCCGCGCTGCGCTGCCCCTGCTCCTGCTCCAGCAGCGGGGTGAGCAAAGCCACGCTCTGCTTCATCACGCGGGCACTCTTCACTACCTGGGGCAAGAACATCTTTCCCGCGCCGAAAAGTTCCCCCACCTGCTTCATCCCATCCATAAGCGGGCCTTCAATCACCGCCAGCGGAGAGCCGCACAGCTCCAGCGCCTCGCGGGTATCGGCATCCACAAACTCTGTGATTCCCTTCACCAATGCATGCGCCAGGCGCTCCTGCACCGTGCCCTTGCGCCATTCGGAAGGCACCGCCGCGGCCTTGGCAGGAGCCCCGGCCTTATCCTTGTTCGCAGCCAGCTCCTGGGCATAGGAAATCAGGCATTCGGTGGCATCCTCTTCGCTGTTGAGGAGCACGGCCTCCACCAACTTGCGGCGGTGCGCGGGAATGTTGGCATAATCATCCATGAGCGCAGCATTCACAATGCAGAGGTCAAGGCCATTGGCCGCTGCGTGGTGCAGGAAAGCCGAGTGCATAGCCTCGCGCACCGGGTTGATACCGCGGAATGAGAACGACACATTCGAAATACCACCGGAAATATGGCAATCCGGATGCGCGGCATGGATTTCACCAGCAGCCTGGAAGAAATGCAGTGCATGGTTGGCATGCTCAGCAATCCCCGTGCCCACGGTGAGCACGTTGGGGTCAAAGATGATATCTTCCTCCGGGAAACCGACTGTGTTCACCAGCAAATCGTAGGCGCGATGAGCAATCGCCACGCGGTCCTCCCGGCCGCAGGCCTGCCCCTTCTCGTCAAATCCCATCACCACCACGGCGGCACCGTAGCGGCGCAGCAGGCGGGCGTGGTGCAGAAATTCCGCTTCCCCATTCTTCAGAGAAATGGAATTCACAATTCCCTTACCCTGGGTGCAGCGCAGACCGGCTTCAATCACCTCCCAGTTGGAGGAATCAATCATGAACGGCACGCGCGCAATATCCGGCTCCGCCGCCACCAGATTCAGGAAGCGGGTCATGGCCGCCGGGCCATCAATCAGACCGTCATCAAAACAGAAATCCAGCACCCTGGCCCCTTTCTCCACCTGCTGGCGGGCAATCTCCAGAGCGCCCTCGTAATTTCCCTCGCGCACGAGGCGGGCAAACTTCGGCGAACCGGCCACATTGCAACGCTCACCAATGAACAGCACGCCCTGGTCGCGGTGGTGGGTCAGCGGTTCAAGCCCCGCCAGGCGCATGGTCCCCGCCGCAGGACGCGGGGCAATGACACGCGGAGCATAGCCCTGCACCGCCTCGCGTATGGCCGCAATGTATTCCGGCGTGGTGCCACAGCACCCGCCCACAATGTTGAGCATCCCCTCTGCCGCATACTCACGCAGAATACCGGCCATGTGCTCCGCACTGTGTTCATAGCCTGTGGGGCTGAGCGGGTCGGGCAAGCCGGCATTCGGGTAAAGGCAGACCGCACAGTCTGCCAACTCTGCCAGTCTGGCAGCAAAAGGTTTCATGAGGTCAGCCCCCAGAGCGCAGTTGATGCTGATAGCCAGCGGTGCCGCATGACGCACGCTGTACCAGAACGCCTCCACCGTCTGCCCGGAAAGGGTGCGCCCGGCTTTATCGGTAATGGTGAAGCTGATGATAACCGGGGGCAGCTCGCGCTCCTGCCGCAGCTCATCAATGGCAAACAGGCAGGCCTTGGCATTCAGGGTATCAAAAATGGTTTCCAGCAGCAGGATATCCACCCCGCCATCGGCCAGGGCAATCACCTGCTCACGATAGGCACGGCGCAACTGCTCAAAATTGACAGCGCGGTAGCCGGGGTCGGTCACCTTGGGCGAGAGCGAAGCCGTAACCGCCATGGGGCCAATGGAACCCGCCACCAGTACCGGGCGGTTCTCACGGGCTTCAGCTTCCTGCGCAGCCTCCCGGGCCAGGGCGCAGGCCGCCAGGTTGATTTCGCGTGCCAGAGCAGCCAGCGAAGCATCTGCCAGCACCTCGTCATAATATTCCTGCCCGCGCTCGGATAGCCGGGTTTCGTGAAAAAACTCGTGCTGTCCGATGGATGTGGCAGAAAAGGTGGAAGTGGTCAGGATATCTGCCCCGGCGGCAGCATAGGCGGCGTGAATACCTCGAATGATGCCGGGCTGGGTGAGTACAAGCAAATCATTGTTGTTCTTGAGGTCGCGCGGAGAATCAGCAAAGCGGGAGCCGCGGTAGTCGGCCTCGGTGAGATGATGCTTCTGCACCATGGTGCCACAAGCGCCATCCAGAATCAGGATGCGCTCGCGCAGGGTGTGGATAAGGAACTCATGGCGTTCGGCAGCGGTCGTTTTCATGGCAGGTGGTACGGGGAGGAAGAAAAACTGCCGGCTGGGTCACAGGCCCACCGGCAGCAGAAAAATCTTAAAAGCTCACGCGGTCAGAAATCAGCGGCGGGGGCTGGGGTTGCGGTGCCAGGTAATAGCACCCTTACCCACGGCGTAGAGGTAAGCCACCATCAGCACACCGATGAAAGCGGTCATGGCAGCAAAGGCATCGCCATTATTCATCACCACATCCTGGAAGCCCAGAGCCCAGGGATACAGGAAAATCACCTCCAGGTCAAACACCAGGAACAGGATGGCCACCAGGTAGAACTTGATGGAGAAGAACGAAGGAGAACCATCGCCCTCCGGAATATTACCGCATTCGTACGGCACATCCATGGCGGAGCGCATCTTGGAGCGGCGGCCAAATACAATACTCAGGATGATAATCAGACCGGCAAAACCAAAACCGGCAATCAACTGAATGAGGGCTGAAAAGTATTCCTGTAACATAACGCGGTGCAGATTTTATACCAGCAACGGGGTCATAAGTCAATACAAAACCCATGCGGTAAGCAAGCTTATTACTCACTTTTGCGACTGGTGCTTCTCCGCTTTGGTGAGTTCCTGCAGACGGGCATCCCAGGCAGCAGCCTCCTTTTCATTATCAGCAGCATGCCTGCCATTACGCAACACATTGACCAGACGGGCGATAGCTGGCAGATAATCCTGTCCAGCCGCCATGCGGAGCATGGCCATGCCGCGTTCCTCATCCTTTTTCACCGGGTCGCCCAGCAGCAGCATTTCTGCGAACACGTGCTGCGCCAGCGGATCTCCTGCCATGGCGCCTTTCTCAAACCAGGCGGCAGCAGCTGCGGCATCCTCCAGATACTTGTAATAAAGATTACCCAGGGCCGTGGCCGCCTGCGGCACAGAAGTCGAAGCCTTCACCAGCCAATCCACCCCTTCCTGCCGCGTGGCGTCCTCCTGCGCCAGCATACGCCCCAGGCGGTACTGGCCCTCGGCAATTCCGGCCTCTGCAGCAGCGCGCCAGTGCTTCATGGCAGCCGCCTTATCCCGGGCACCCAGACTACCGCTGTTGTGCAGAATACCCAGGAACACTTCAGCCTCCTTACTGCCCTGGGCAGCGGCGAGCGAGAACCAGTTGTACGCTTTCTGCGCATCGGGCTGCACCCCCTGCCCACCGGCAAAATAAATGCCCCCCAGGTCAAGCTGGGCGCGCATCAGCCCCCCCTCAGCCGCCTTGAGCAGCCACTGCATAGCCCCGGCAAAATCGGACTGGCCGTTTTCCACATTCGGCTTCAGCAAAGCCTGGGCCTTGTCGTACATGGCCTGCGGGTCAGCCGGAGTTTCTGTATTTTCAGGCTGGCAGGCCGTGAGCAGCAGGAGCGGAAAAAGGAACAGGCAGCGTTTCATGGGCAGCATTATACGCGAAAGTGGCAGTATTTGCAAACCTATCATGCCGCATGCCGCCTGTTTTTAAGAGATTTCCCGCGCACATTCATCATCACTGTACCATGAATACCCACTGCGATAACGCGACAACGAGTCTGTTTGGTGCGGCAGATGTATCACGACCCCTGCCCACCGAAGCCCTGCCCAAGCAATCCATGCGCCCTGAGGATGCCTTTGAGCTGATTAAAACCGAATTGCTGCTCGATGGCAACGCCCGCCAGAACCTGGCCACTTTCTGCCAGACCTGGGATGATGAACAGGTGCACAAGCTCATGGATCTGAGCATCTCCAAGAACATGATTGATAAGGATGAGTACCCCCAGAGCGCCGAGCTGGAAATGCGCTGTGTGCGCATGATTGCCAGTCTCTGGAATGCCCCGGCAGATGCTAAGCCCATCGGCTGCTCCACCATTGGCAGCAGCGAGGCCTGCATGCTGGGCGGCATGGCCGCGCTCTGGCGCTGGCGCGCCCGCCGCAAAGCTGCAGGCAAGCCCTGCGACCGCCCGAATCTGGTCTGCGGCCCGGTGCAGATATGCTGGCACAAATTCTGCCGCTACTGGGATGTGGAAATCCGCGAAATCCCCATGAATCCCGGCCAATACTGCATGAGCGAGGAAGAAGTGCTTCGCCGGGTGGATGAAAACACCATCTGCGTGGTACCCACATTCGGCGTAACCTACACCGGGCAGTATGAATTCCCGGAACACGTGTGCAAAGTGCTCGATAAACTGGCTGCCTCCGGCGGGCCGGATGTGGATGTGCATGTAGATGGTGCCAGCGGTGGTTTTCTGGCTCCGTTCTGCGCACCGGGCATTCCCTTCGATTTCCGCCTGAAGCGCGTGAAGAGCATCAGCTCCAGCGGCCACAAATACGGGCTGGCCCCGCTGGGCTGCGGCTGGATAGTGTGGCGCGATGAATGTGAACTTCCCAAGGACCTCACCTTCGCGGTCAACTACCTGGGCGGCAGTGTACCGACCATCGCCATCAACTTCTCACGCCCCGCCGGGCAGATTATCGCCCAGTACTACAACTTTGTACGCCTGGGCATGGAAGGCTACCGCGCCATTCACATGGCAGCCTATGAGGTCGCAGGCTATCTGGCTAAGGAAATTGCCGGGCTGGGTGATTTTGAGTTCATTGCCTCCGGCAACCCGAAAAAAGACATTCCGGCGGTCTGCTTCCGTTTCCGCAATCCGGAAAAAGCCGCATTCAACCTGTATGAACTTTCCGACCGCCTGCGGCTCCGGGGCTGGCAGGTGCCGGCATTCTCACTTCCCGCCAACGTGCAGGATACCGTCGTTATGCGAGTCATGGTGCGCCAGGGTTTCACCATGGATATGGCCAGCATGCTCATCAGCGATATGAAGCGGGCCATCTGCCACCTGCACAAGTTCCGCCCCTCCACCGGTATGGGCGAGTGCGATGCCATGGCATTCAAACACACCTGATGCAGCGCTAGCTCATATTCTTGCGTGGTCTCAAGCCGCGGGGGTAGCGGGTCTGCTGCTGCTCCTCGCGGCAAATCTCAAATGCCCTCTCCGGCTCATCGGGATACTCCCGCAGGCGGGCCAGCACCATGTTGCGGGTAGCCAGCGCTGCCTCCAGTGCAGCGCCTTCTCCCCCATACTGCTTATCTGAGAAATACCGCGTGAAATGCACCTGGTTCCGGCAGAGAGTAACCCGCCATCCCTGAAACGATGTAAATTCGTAGGTAAAGCGGGTTATATTGCGAATTGTTTTCATGGCAGGGCGCAGCATATCATGTTCTGGCACAACAAACAAGCATATTAGGATGTAATACTGGAAATGATTAGAATAGCTTTCAAAGATTAGGCGCATTACGCCTAACGCTGCTCGTCAACCATGAGTTTACACTCTAGACTGGTGACACCATGAACATGAAATCCATCACCTTCCGATGCTCCGAACAACAGAACAGCCGTCTCAACACCGCCCGGCACCAGCACGCCTGCTCCCGCACCAGCCTGATTACCGAAGCGCTGGAAAGCTTCCTTTCCTACGCCGAACAGGCACATATCCGCAAGAAAGACCTCTTTGCGCTGGTGGAAGATATCGAGACCAGCGGAGATGGCACGCCCTTTGAGGAACAAGCCTGACCAAGCCACAGCCTGCGGGTAGGATTTTCCGTGTCACTCACTCCATTTTTTTCTTTCCTATATGGGAAATCCGGTGTATAACATCGACAGTCGCCTGAGATGTTATAAAGTAAACGGCGACCGTCCCCCTTAACACCATTCATAACCGACACTATGTGCAAATCATTCCTGCCTGCGCAATATGCGCACCCCTACGAAATCGACGAAAAATACAGCAAGTCCGTGGCCTATTTCTGCATGGAATACGCCATTGACAACGTATTCAAAATCTACTCCGGCGGCCTGGGTTACCTGGCGGGCTCCCACATGCGCTCTGCCGGGGCGCTGCGTCAGAATCTCGTAGGCGTGGGCATTCTGTGGTCATACGGTTACTACAACCAGATCCGCGCCGAGGACGGCTCCATGGCCGTGCAGTACCTGCGCAAGGAATACAGTTTCCTGGAAGACCACAACATCAAGTTCCTCATCCGCATCTGCGGGGCTCCCGTGTGGGTCAAAGCCTATTACCTGCGCCCGGACACCTTCGGCACGGCCCCCATGTTCTTCCTCACCACCGACCTGCCGGAGAACGATGACATCTCCCGCTCCATTACGCAGCGCTTGTATGACTCCAACCCCATGACCCGCATCTCGCAGTACATTGTGCTGGGTCAGGGCGGTGCCCGTCTCTTTGAAGAGCTTGGCGTAGAGCCCGAAATCTACCACATGAACGAAGCCCACGCCATTGGTGCCGCCTTCAACATGCTGGCCCGCAACGGCGGCAATGTGGACGAAGTGCGCAAACGCTTCGTATTCACCACGCACACCCCCGAGGAAGCCGGCAACGAGAAGATGGATATCAACCTCATGGCCAACTTCTCCTTCTTCGACGGTCTCTCGCTGGAGCAGGTGCGCAGCATGCTCAAGCTCGACCCGAATGAGCAGACCTTCAACTACACGCTGGCCGCCCTGCGACTCTCGCACATGGCCAATGGCGTATCCGCGCTGCATGGCGAAGTTTCCCGCCAGATGTGGCAAGGCTACAGCGATATCTGCCCCATCACCCATGTAACCAACGCCCAGAATCGCGAATACTGGCAGGACCCCGAGCTGGCAGAAGCCTACGCTATGCGCGATAAGAAAGCATTCCTGCACCGCAAGCGTGCTCTCAAGAAAGAACTTTTCCGCGTAGTGGGCGAGCAGACCGGCCACCTCTTCGACCAGGATACCCTCACCATCGTATGGGCCCGCCGCTTTGCCGCCTACAAGCGCCCGGGGCTTATCACGGAAAACCCGGTCATGTTCGAGCGCATGCTGCAACGCACGAACCGCCCGGTGCAGATGATCTGGGCAGGCAAGCCCTACCCCACCGATTTCACTGCCGTGGATATCTTCAACAAGCTGAACCGCCTGAGTGAGAAATACCCGCGATGCGCTGTACTCACCGGCTACGAGCTGGGGCTGAGCCGACTGCTCAAGAACGGCTCCGATATCTGGCTGAACAACCCGGTTGTCACCCGCGAAGCCTCCGGCACCTCCGGCATGAGCGCCACCATG
>JAFXDR010000095.1 GCA_017521145.1 Akkermansia sp.
AGCCCCGTTAACTTCAACGGCGTGCGGTTCACCACCGCACGCCGTTCTTTCGTTTTCAAGTCCTTGCTTCACTATTATGCCATGCACACGCACCCCAAAGTGTGAATACTCGAACGTCAAATTGGACTTTGGCGAGCCAACGGCGAGCGGAAACTTGAGCCCGCAAGGGCGACAGAATCATAGCCCAGCGTGGAGCCGCCACGCGGCGGAACGCTGGGTTTGGAATAAAACATAACCGGAACCCCGACCAACGTGGAGGGGTGGCAGGGAGGCCACCGCTTTCGCCTTGATTTGCCTGCCTCACAATGGTATTATGCAAGCGTGTTGTAAATAATATGTCGCATAGCTTTTCCAATCTGAATGTGCATCTTATATTCCATACCAAGAGCGGCACCTGCATTATGGATGAATCCGATTTGGCACGCGTGTTTCGCTATATCGGTGGTTTGATACACTCGTTATCGGGATATGCCTATATCGTGGGAGGTCGACCGGATCACATACACATTCTTACCACATTACCTTTAACGAAATCAGTGTCAGATTTTGTGCGTGAAATAAAAGCGAACACCAGCCGCTGGATAAAAGGAATTGACACGAAATACCATCATTTTGCATGGCAGGAAGGATATGGCGTATTTTCCGTGAGTGAATCGAATAAGGCTTCAGTGATTAACTACATACTCAAGCAAGAGGAACATCATCGCCAGTACAGCGCACAGGAAGAGTTTAACATATTCCTGTGCAAACACGGACTTCAGAAAGAATAGTCTGGAGAAATAACCATGTCGCGATACTAGAATTGCATGGGTAAATTGCTATCATCGGCCTCCCTGCCACCCACTCACTTCGCTCGGGGTTCCGGGTATAATTAACACCAAACCCAGCGTTCCGCCGCGTGGCGGCTCCACGCTGGGCTATTATTATGCCGCCCTGACGGGCTCAAAAAGCCTTAATTGCTCCGCATCACCCCCGCCTCGCCAGTTCGCTGGCGTAGTGGCGGCCCAGTTCGGCGGCATGCTGCTGCACCCAGTCGCTCAGGCGACGGGTGCCGACTGTGGGGCCGGGCACCGCCAGACGGTCCTGGCTCAGGCCGGCTATTTCGTCGCGCGTGAGCATCACATCCCCTGTCAGCGCGCCAAGCACTTTGGTGGCCTGGTAGCCCAGCTCTGCAGGCACCGGCAGCACCGGCCGCCAGGTTCCCATGGCCCGGGCCAGCAGCTTCCACATATCCCGGAAGCTGTATGTCTCCGCCCCCACGGCGTTGATAATCCGGTGCGGGGCTTCTGCATCAGCCTCATCCATAGCCAGTTCGGCAAAATCCTGCACATGAATGGGCTGCATGCGGTACTTCCCCGTGCCAAAGGTGGCCACAGCCGGCAGATGGCGAAGACTCCAGGCCATGTTGTTGATGAGAATGCTTTCTGCCGGAGTGTCGCCGAACAGAATGGCAGGGCGCAGAATGCTGTGCGGCATCCCTGTGGCCACCAGCGCGGCTTCCAGCTCTGCCTTGCCGCGGAAATACGGCAGCTCGCTCGCGGCATCCGGCTGAGTGATGCTGGTGTGCACCACGCGGCTCACACCGGCGCGCTGAGCCGCGGCAAACATCGCCAGCGTATTCTTCACCGCCTCCGCGTGGCTGAACGCGGCATGCCCTGCCCCGGCATAACTGAAGCGCACCCAGTAGGTATTCACCAGCACATCCACCCCTGCCAGTACATCCTCCCCCGTGCTCCAGGGCATGGGCCGCAGTTCATACCCTTCCGGGTTCGGCAAACGCCCCGCCGAGTTCGTAAGCCCCACCACGCGCCACCCCCGGCGCTGCGCCTCCGCGGCCACATACCGCCCGCTGTATCCCAGAACTCCCGTTATTGCTATTGTTTTCATATTTCTGTAATTTGAGAAATCTTATTTTAAAAAAATTTCATAGTCTGGAAATGAGAGCCAGCACCTTGCTGCCCATGAGCGCCGCGCGACGGAACACAGAGGTATTGTAGCGCTGGGCAGCGGTGGCCACACTTTCCGCAGTCTGCAGCAGTTCCTGCATCGCCTCCATGCGGGCAAGGGTATGCGTATCGCCCTCGCTGCGGGCAGCAGCCAGACACTCCTCCACCGCCTGCACAGCACCAGCTGTTTCGCGGCGACGGCGTTCCTCCAGAATACGGCGGGCCATCTCCCACACATCGCACTCGGCGCGGTAGAAGCTGCGGCGGTCTCCGGGCCGGGATTCACGGTAGATGAGGTTGAACCCCTCGAGCTCGCGCAGACTGGTGCTCACGTTCGACCGCGCCAGCTGCAGCAGCTCGCACATCTCCTCCGCCGTCAGCGGATCCTGCGCCACATACAGCAGCCCATGCAGCATGGCAGTGGAACGAGGAATCCCCCAGCGGGTTCCCATATCTCCCCACCGGCGGATGAACTTCATCTGCGTTTCACTCAACTGCATGCGCCTATTTTCTGAAATTTCAGAAATTTGTCAAGACAATTTCGTCTCCGTCACCTTAAATCGGAATTTGAGGGAGATAATCACGGAGAGTTTAATCGGGACTGAAGTCCCGTGCTCCGATGAAGTTCATCGCCAAATTCTGGTTCTTCGGGCATCTGTTATTCCCGGGGGAAATCTTTTGAAACATGATTCATCTGCAGGCTGTGATTGACAGCTCCGCTCTGAGTGGTATAATGAACGCTATGAAACGCATACTCCCCCTGCTGCTCCTGCTTGCGGGCTGCACCGAAATTGCCCCGACTGATACGCTGCACGATGCGGTGAAGCGCAACGATTCCGCAGCGGTGCAGGATTTGCTGGCAGATGGCGCCGCAATCGATGCCCGTGATGAACACGGGCTCACCCCGCTCATGTTGGCCTGTATGAACCTGCAGGAAGAGAACATACGCCTGCTCATCCGCGCCGGAGCCGACCCGCACACCGGCAACGCCGCAGGCACCACCGCCGAACAAATGCTGAACCGCGGTGATTCCATACCTTCCCGAGCCCCCGCCTGCCGCCGCGCCCTGCAGGAGGAATGGCAGAAACGCCAGAGAAATTGAACAAACAGGCAGAAAACCCTGTCTCAAACAGGTGATGAAATCCGTCCTTCTTTCTCTTATACTGCTGGCAGGCATGGCTCAGGCCTGGGAATACCAGAGAAATGCGGCCCCCCTGCCCCTGCCGGAAAACTACCAGGTTCCTGCCGGCGGTAAGACCGCATCCCGTTTCGATCGCCAGCCCCTCCCGCCTTGTCTGGATGCAGAAACAGGGGCTCTGGTGGTGGAATGCTGCGAGCCCCCTCTCACCACCGACGGGGTGAGTCATTTCTACACGGTCGTTTACCGCCTGTCGGCAGACGGCAGAACGCTGACCAGAACTCAGCGCATGTGGCAGAGCCACATGCCGGGAGTGGAAGCGCACTGCCGGACTCATACTCTCTCTACCGATACCCCCTTTGCGTTCAATTCCGGAAGCAGCCGCGTTGTGTTCGAGGTGGATGCGCAGGGGCGCATCGCCAAAGTCACACAGCACGGAAAGCTTTTCCATAAAACCTTGCCCCCCAAGGGGAAAATCTTCTATCCCTCCGCTAAAGCGCCCGGGATTATTCATGTTATTCCGTGAATCAATGCACGCGCACCGCTTCATCATCCTCATATTTGAGTTGACGGTCTAACAAAATTCGTGTAAAAGGAATTAACATTTTCCTGCATGAAAACCTATCTTTTGCTTCTTTTCTGCACCATCCTCCAGTTTCTGCATGCGGGCTGGTTATTTCTGCACGGGCTGGGCACCATGCC
>JAFXDR010000096.1 GCA_017521145.1 Akkermansia sp.
GTCCGTGAGACTGTTTCAGCTCCGGGGCATCAATGCCCCATATCTGCACGGTTGTGTTGTCATTCAGGACGAAGGTATCGCCGTCCAGCACGCGTTTGCAGGTGCCGGTGATGGTTTCTGCCTGCAGGGAGCAGGCGAGCATGCTGGTGAGCAGCAGATTCTTAATCATGGCGCACGCGCGAGCGGGGTGAGAGAACGATGGGCACGCCCGCCGCCTTGATGCGGGAGCGGATGGTGTTGCGCAGGTACTGGGCGTAGCTGTCGGCCAGCAGGCGCTTGTCGTTCACGAAGAGCACGTAGGTAGGCACCGGGATGGTGGTGTACTTCTCGTTCACCGCCGTGGTGGCGTAGAAGAGCTTCAGGCGCTTCTTGAGCACGCGGTGCTGGCCGGGCGGGTTCATCTCCATGGCTCGCTGGAGCAGGCGGTTCAGCTCGCCGGTGCCGGGCATGTTGAGCGCCTCCTGCTGCACGCGGGCAATGCTCTTGAAGATGGAATCAATCCCCCAGGAATCCTTGGCGGAGACGATGGCCACCGGTGCGTAGTCCAGGAAGAAGAGGTTCTCTTTGATGTGCTCCTTCACGGCCTCCTTGCGGGCGCTCATGGGGGCATCCGGGCAGTAGAGGTCGAACTTGTTCACGATGATGAGGCAGGGCTTCTTTTCCTGCGCAATGATGGAGCCGATGCGGCGGTCCTGCTGGGTGACGCCCGCTGCCATATCGATGACCAGCAGGCAGATATCGGCACGGCGGATGGCGCGCTCACTGCGCATGGCAGAGAATACCTCCACCGAGGTATCTCGCTTGCTGCGGGGGCGCATGCCGGCGGTGTCAATGAGCACATAGCCCTGTTCGCCACGCATGTAGGGGATATCGATGGCATCGCGCGTGGTACCCGCCACATTGGAGACGATGGTGCGTTTGTCTTGCAGAATGGCATTCACCAGGGAGGATTTACCGGCATTCGGGCGGCCCACAATGGCCACTTTGATGGGGGAATCTTCCGTTACTTCCTCCTGCTCGGGCTCATCCTCGGGCGTGGCATCGGCTGCGGTTTCGGCCTGCTTGGGCGTGGCACCCAGGGATTTGAGCATGGTATTGAGCTTATCGGCCAGGCGGGGGAATCCGCGGCCATGCTCGGCAGAGGTGAACACGTAATCCGCAAAGCCCAGATCGGCAAATTCGCCCAGGTTGAGCTCCTGTTTTTCAGTATCGGCCTTGTTGAGTACCAGCAGTACCGGCACTTTGCTCTTGTGCAGGTGGGCCGCGATGGTGCGGTCGATGGGCGTGAGGTGGTCGCGGCAGTCGCACACAAACATGATGTAGTCCGCGGCGTTCATAGCGATATCGGCCTCCTGGGTCACCTGGGCGGCAAAGCCGTCGTCCAGCGTGCTGCCGATACCGCCGGTATCCACCACCAGAGCGTCAAAATCAGTGATGCGTACCGGGGCGCAGAGTCGGTCGCGGGTTACGCCGGGCTGGTCATGCACAATGGCAATGCGCCGGCCCACCATGCGGTTGAAGATGGCGGATTTACCCACATTCGGGCGGCCTACAATGGCAATGGTCGGAGTAGACATGGCGAGATGAATCAGAAGGGACGTTCGGAAGCCTTGCGTACATTTTCCTTACCGGGCGCGGGGGCTACATAGGGGATGACACCCACGGTCAGGATGCCTTTGCCCGTGCTGATGAGGTCCACCGTGGCACCTACCCGCTTATAGAGCTTGGCAGAGGAACGGCGTCCGTGGGTATCCATTACGGAATAGGTGTAGAAATCCGGAGTGGACTGGCAGAGCACATGCATGTTGAAGGCAGAATCCAGCAAAACGCTGGGGCGCATGAAATTAAGGTATTCTGCCAGGAAGCAGGCACCGATAATCTGGTTGGTGTCCAGGTTGGTAGCCTGGCCAAAGAGGCAGGGTTTGCCGCTGATGTTTGCCAGACGCAGGCTCAGATTGATGCGTTGGCCGCGAGCCTGTATGTTAAAATCGCGTATCTTGCCACCAGTTGTGAGGGTGAACATGGCGCGGTTGGAACCGTAGGTGGACTTGCCATCGGGCATGCGGAGGGTGGCAATAGCGGTGTAGTTGCCCGCCGTGGTAAGACGGTACATGGTTTTGAGGTTAAACTCAAATGAACGAGTGGAGCCGGGGGTAAGTGTTACTTCGGGATAGCGGACCAGAGCCATGGGAGAGACCAGTCCCTGTTCGCCGCGCTTGGTCAGGGTGATGTTGAGCCATGGGCGTCCCGGGTTGTTGGCCAGGTGCAGAGTGGCATCGGTCTGGTTGGTGATTGTTATCTTGAGGGCCACGTTTTCTCCCACTACGAAATCCTTGCGGACGGGTTGAAGCTGGACTTCAATTTGTGCGCAGGCCTGGTTAGTCAGCAGGAGGCAGAGCAATGTGAGCAGAATCTGGTATATGTGCTTCATAATGATTGGTGAAATGGGTGGTTTTAATCTTCGTCGCTTTCCGGCAGGCAGATGCGGAATGTACAGTTGCCGTTGTGGTAATTGCGTGAGTCAGTGGGGACAGGCGTGCCTTTCTCGTTGACCAGGAGGTAGGTGTAGTCGCTGTATACGCCCGGAGCGGGTGTCTCCATTTCCGAACGCGTCCATTCCTGTTCGTGCAGGTCGCAACCAGCAGCCTTCAGGGCTTGCAGCTGGTTGACTGTGGGCAGGGTGCCGCCGTTGTGATAGGCATAAGCCAGGGCCTGCCAGTAGGTGATATCTGTAACCGGCTCCTCCTGGGATTTATTGTTCCACTGCGAATCCCAATTGGCTGGTTCTACGGAGCCGACCTCGCCGGGAATGTTGTCGAGCAGTTCGTCGCGGGCATCGTCATCCATTTCATCAAACGCCTGGATGAAGGCATCGTATTCGGCCATGGAGACGGGCTTGCGGAGCACAAACTCGTTTTCACCACCCTGGTGGCAGAGATAGGCTTCCTTATCGCCTGCTGCGGTATGCACAGGATCTGCCATGCCGAAGAAAGTGCCCAGACAGGAAAGCACAATGATGGTGGTGGCGTAGGTGATGATGTAGACTGCCCAACGCCTGACGAATTGCCGAATCTTAATCAGGAGGGGATTGTGCGCAATCTTGTACTTAAGGGAACTTTCGAGCGCAATGCGGGCATCCTCTGCCAGCTGTTGCAGAATGGTGGATGCGGTTTCACCCAGGGAGGTCCAGGGAAGAACCTGCCCCTCATACCCCTCGGCGAGCCATTGGAGCAGAGTCATGGTGCGCCCGAGCCCGGAGGCTTTCTGCTGCGGACAAAGCGGGACCAGTGCTGCAGCAAGCGCCTGCATCTGTTGCTCCGGGGCGTACTGAATGCCTTCGACCAGGGGCGAGAGGAAATGTACTTCACCGCCGTCCTCAATGAAGATGGATGAGGGGGCCAGGGGCATGGCATGCAGTTCCACCTGGCTGCAGAGGTCGTACATTTCGGCCGCAGCGGTGATAATACAGCAGAGCAGGGGTACGCTGAGCTGTTCGCCTGCTGCTGCAATTTCGGCCAGGGAGCGCCCCAGTGGCAGCTCCTGAGTGAGGAACCAGTGCCCCTCAGCCCGGAGCGATTCGTACACATTGGCCACGTGCGGGAGCTCCGATGAAGCCACACGCAGACGTGCCTGGGCCAGGAAGGTTACCTCTTCCTCATGCGAGACTCCGGGAGCCAGCACTTCCAGCACCACAGCGCGATCCACATGGGTCTGCTGAGCTTCGTACAGAGCAGTGTTCTGACGCAGTTCGATGAGGCGGGTCAGGGTATAGACGCCAAGCTGGCGCGGCAGTTCAGAAAAAATCGGGTTCATTGCGGGAGAGGAAGTTCGGGGAGGAAATCAGAGACGGGGAGAGCTTCTTCGTATGCCGGTACCAGGCCGTCATCCGGAAGCAGAGAATCAGGTTGGGCGTATTGGCGCTGCTGGCGGGTGTTGAGGCGTTGTTCCTGCAGAATCAGGGAAGAAGGGGAGCTGATGCAGTCCAGCGGTTCGCCCTTGTAATAGAGCTTGGCAGTGAATCCATAGTGCTTGATATCGCCGTAGGCCTGGAGTTCCTCCTGGGTAAGAGGTGGCATGGAGTAGGAAACCACCAGGTTTTCTTCCCAGTTGCTCCAATCCGGTTTGTCGTTCTGCCATTTCCACTCAACCTTGCCGCGGCTGAATGCAACGCGGCGGGCGTTGACCAAATCAAAGAACTGCACGTGAATGTAGAGGTCATCCATGCGGACTTCCTCGCCTGGAGCCAGCAGAATGGGCAGCATCATGCTCACTTGCTCCCCGTTTTCCGGTGAATAGGTATGCTTGAGCTGGTGCGGACCAAATGAGAGCTTGCCGCGCATGATTCCGGTCTGGTCAAAACCATAGGTCAGGCGGTGAGCTGCGCGCTTGAAATAGTTCCCCGCCCGGTCGCGCATCTGGAACACTTTCGTGTAGTATTCGCGAGCCTTTTCAGGATTGAGCAGCTTGTCGTATGCCATGCCGTAGTAATAGAGCATGGCCGGGTGCTCTTCTGACAGCAGGCTGGCTTCCTCCAGACACAGCACGCACTGGCGCATATCGCCGGCGGTCATAGCGGTTACTCCCTGGCGGATGAGACGTTCGAGTTCCTCCCGGTCTTCCTGGGAAAGCTTGCCTGCCGCCTCTTCTGCTGCCGGGGGCTGGGGGGCAGCCTGGGTGGACTCTGCTTCCAGAGTATCAAAATCGAATCCGTTTTCCTGGGCGAGGATGGTGTCCACATCGCGCACTCTCAAAGGGGGGGGGGACTCCTGGTCATTACCGGTTGCTTCAGCAGGTGCTGCAATGCCTGCAGCACCCTGGTTGTCCAGCCCCATCTGGGCGAGCTCCCGGGCCTCGATGACGGCTAGTTGCGCACGGGAGACTTCCAGCGAATGCTCATAGGCCAAATCCAGTCGGCGTGTAACACCTACGCCCAGCACGGCCAGTTCCAGTGCCACAGTGGCAACCAGCAGGCTGACCACAACCCGGCGGGAGATGAGGCCATGCAGCAGCTTTCTGCCACAGCGGCGGGCGCGCGGCAGAATGCGTGTTGCTGAATGCAGGAAGCGTCTTTCAGCTTTCTGTGGATTCCCTTTGCTCATATTCCAGGATTTCGCCCTGATAGCGCGCAAGCAGTGCTTGCATGAATGTTTCGGCAGGCTGACCGGCTGCGGGGTCGAAGCCGCCGTAGGTCATACCATCGAGACGTATTTTTCTGCCCTTGACGGTGGCATAGGCCACACCTTTGTAGCCTTTGCCCCACTGGCGCAGATCAAGCCGGGTAATATCGCCCACAGTAAACTGTTGCCCGGCGGCGGTAATGGTGTTACCGTCTATGCTCATGGTGCGCCTGCTGGTTCGCAGGATGAAAAAGAGGATAATGGCACTGATTGCCATGCAGACGGCCCCGGCAATCCACTGTTCGCGGATGGCTCCGGTATCAAATGCGTGCTCTGCCGGGGTTACCGGAAATTTCATGCGGGCGGTATAGGCGGTCCAGCAGTTGGCCCAGCCCTGGCGCATGGCGGCATAGTCTGCCGCCTCGGCCGGGGTGGATTGCGCCGCAGCACAATCTGAGGGAAGGGGGTATTTGCCCTCCACCATCCATTCGCCCTCCACCTGTTCGGCTTGAATAAGCGGTCTGCTGGCAATCTCTCTCCCCCAGGGGGAAGATTGGGTGGCTTCATTTCCCAGCCGGGCGAAAGCCTGGTAGGAGAAATACACCTCGTTAGCCTTGCGGTAGCCTATGGAACCATCGTAGAAAAAGTAGAGTCCAAAGCCGAAAAATGCAGCCAGCACGATAGTGAATCGCACAAAGGTATCACGCGTGGGTCGGCAGGTTATGGAATGATTGGTCATCTGCGCGAGATTCTACCACAGCTCTGCTGGTCTGCATAGCTAAAAATGCGGGTATGCGCGCATACTGACGCGCTGCGTGCACGCGTGCGTGACGAAATAAAGGCTTGATTTCAGATGGGCTTCCTGCTAGGCTTCGGGATATGAAAGCGCTATTCCGGGGACTATTGCTGGCCATGAGTATGGCAGTTTGTGCTCAGGAATATGACCCGGTGCCCGTGAACCTTGACCCGCTGGATCTGGAGGAGATGACCAATGCAGAAGAAGTTCAGATTCCTGAATCTCTGAAGGATGATGAATACGCGGAAGAGGTGGAGCCGGATGAAGTGCTGGATGTTCCCCGTGACCAGACCCGCGTGGCGGTACTGGGTTACCACAATTTCAGTGAAACGGAGCCGGTGTCTCGCATGATGCTGCGCACGTCCGAATTCCGTGAGCAGATGGCCTACCTGCGCCGTGCCGGCTTTACTGTTATCAGCATGCAGGAATTTCTGGAATGGCGGCTTGGCACACGAACTTTGCCGGCCCGCTGTGTGCTCATTACGCTGGATGATGGCTGGAAAAGCGTCTATACCGATGCTTATCCCATTTTGAAGGAATTCGGGTATCCTTTCACTTTGTTCCTGTATACCAACTTCCTGAACGGACGGGGAGACAGTCTCACTCCGGAGCAGGTCAGGGAAATGCAGGCCAATGGTGCCACCATAGGCAGTCACTCCGTGAGTCATCTATATCCACGTGATTGGAAGAAGGCCGAGGAGGAAGGTGCGGAGGCTTATGCCAGACTGGTAGATTTCGAATTCGGCGAATCGCAGAAAAAACTCAGTAAGCTGTTCGGAACGGTCAATACATTCTGCTTTCCTGGCGGGTATCACACCCCGGCCATGGTGGAGCGCATGCCGGGATATGGTTATCTGGCGGCATTTACCGTGGTGCCGGGCAAGGTGACGGTGACCGAAGCGCCTCTGGCAATTCCCCGATACATGATTTTTGGTGATGACGGCTCAGTGTTCCGCACGGCCGTGGATTTCCGGGTGGCTCAGCTGGGCACCGTGGTGAGTACGGGGTCACGGCCTGGTACTCTGCCGGCAAAGACTCCGCCGCCGCCTTTTGCTGTTTCTCCGAAGCCGCATGAAACTGTGGCGCCGGATTTTGCTGCCATTACCGCCTATATGAGTGGTGTGGCAGGCGTTGATTTTTCAACCGTTCAGATGCGAGTGAGCGGTTTCGGGCGAGTGCCGGCCAAGGTGGACCCGGTCACCCGCGCCGTGCAGTGGGTGCTGCCATGCCGCATCTACATGCCGAACCTCTCCGTGCACGTTACCTGGAAAAGCACTGATGGCACCAGCCACAAGGCTGAATGGTCTTTCAGTATTGACCCGGGCGCGCCGATTAAAACAGTAAATAGCATACCATAAACCAATGGCAACTGAAGACAAAACCCAGACAGAAGCTGAGGTGAAGCCCGCCGCCCGCAAGCGCACCACGCGCAGCAGGAAGGCCGCCGCCACCCAGGCTACCGGAGATGCCGGCACCCCCGCCGCCTCCGCCGAAGCCGCAGCTCCCGCCCCGACTCCTAAGAAGCGCAGTGCCACGCCGCGCAAAAAGACCACCAAGGCTCCCGCCGCAGAACCGAAGCCTGAAGCCCCCGCTCCGGTGGTGGAGAAAGCCCCCGCGGCTCCAGCTGCTACGGAGCCTGCTCCGCAGGAACAGCCCCGCAAGGAGCAGCGCCCTCAGAAAAACAAGCAGCCTCAGCAGCAGAATCAGCCGGCCGCTCCGGCTCCTGCCCCGGTGGAGGAAAAACCGGCACCTGCTGAGCGCTCCACCGATATTGAAAACCCGGATGCTGCACCGCAGCTGCCCCCGGCTCCCGGTTTTGCTGCTCCCGAGACTGTGGGTGGCAGCGAGGGTGGTTCCGGCAACCGCCGCAAGCGCCGCCGCAACCGTAACCGCAACCGCGAGAACGGTCAGCAGCCCCAGCAGCCGCAGAATACCCCGCAGGTTGACCCGCAGGAACTCGTGCGCCGCGCCTGGAAGATTTTCCTGGGCGAAGTGACCGAGGAAGGCCTTGCTCTCATGGATGATCGCACCGCTGCTGAGGCCTCCCGCCGCGCGTTCCGTGTGGCTGAACTCTTCCTCATCGAGGCCGCCCGCCACCGTCCCTCTGCCACCGTGGCCGAAGAGCCTGAGGCGGAAGAAGCCCCCGAGACCGACGGGCAGGAATAATGCTTTTTCCCGGAAATACTTACCCGGCCGCAATGCCAGGAGCATTGCGGCCGGGTTTGCACATAGTTACCGTGATTATTTAATCCGGGAATTGATATTCATGAGTATTTCCTGCGTCTGGGCGTGCTTGCGTTCTATGCATTCCAGAATAATTCCGCATGCAAAGCAGACAATACTGCACATCACCATGGTGCCACAGCCAATGAGGGTTGGTGTGCGGGGAACAAGCCCGGTATCCAGATATTCCATCAGTACTGGAATAAAGAGTGCTGTAGCAACCAGGAAAAGTACGCTGGCTATGGCCGAGAAGAAAATCAGGGGCTTGTTGTCGCGGAAAAGTCGGAAAATGGTCATGATGACTTTATAGCCATCGCGGAATGTATTAAGTTTGGACACTCCGCCCGCAGGACGATCCCGGTATTCGATGGGGGCTTCTCTGATGGCAAAGTTGCGTGAGAGCGCATATATGGTCATCTCTGTCTCCAGCTCGAATTGCCGGGACAACACCGGAAAGTTACGGACGAAATGACGGGAGAAAGCGCGGTAGCCAGTCATGATATCGCGTACATTGCTCTTGAACAACCAGTTGATAAGGAATCGGACAAGCCGGTTGCCCACGTTGTGAAACGGGCGCTTGTTTTCCTGGAAATAGGTGGAGGAGAGGCGGTCGCCTATGGCCATGTCTGCGCCTTGTTCCAATACCATATCAATCAGCATGGAGGCGGCATCTGCCGGGTAGGTATCATCGCCATCCACCATGATGTAGCAATCTGCTTCAATCTGGCGGAACATGGAGCGGATGACATTGCCTTTACCTTGGCGGAATTCGTGGCGCACAATGGCTCCGGCTTCCGCTGCCACCGCGGCAGTGTTGTCGGAGCTGTTGTTGTCGTATACGTAGATGTCTGCATCAGGGAGTTGCTTCCTGAAATCGGAAACAACTTTTGCAATGGCTACTTCTTCATTATAGCATGGAATGAGGACTGCTATTCTGGGAGTGTGTTGAGAGCTTGTCTGGGCGGAGTGGCTCATAGTTTAATTCTTCTTTTTCTGTTTGAAAATGGCGATGATAAGGCCAAGTGCTGTCATTATCATGATGGTGTAGTACCACCAGCGGTACGGCATGCGGAATTCCAGCAATACATCCGTCGCTTGTGTTGTTGCGGGGAGGGTGATAATCATGCCGCCGGGTTCCGTTGGCGTGATGACCAGCTCTTCTGTTCCGGCGTAGGCCTTCCAGCCTTTGTGGTAGCTTTCCAGAACAGTCAGCGTTTTACTGCCTGCGGGAATGGTGAGCTGAATGCGGTTGCAGGTTCGCCAGTTTGCGGCGATGGGAGTTTCTGAATCTATGAAATAGCGGCCCTTGTAATCGGGGTTGGCGTAGAGTTTGAAATCCTTACCGGTCATGACTATGTCCCACCCCGGAAGATTCGGCTCTTTCCATTTGGTGTCGCAAATGATATGAGAGATGCTTGCGGTAGCGTAACTCTTTGTGTCTGAGTGGTGGCCAAGTTTTGCGCCCAGATACTGCGGCTGGAAGGTCTCATAGCCGTGAGCGAGGCGTATGCCGTAGCTGGAAAGCTGGTTGTTAATCAAGAAATCGCGATCTCCCGAATGGTAGATATATGTTACAGAACCATCCTTTATGTGGGCTTTTGCTTCTGCAAGCCATGAGGGAGCATTGTAGATACAGGAGCCTTCCGGCTTGTCAGAGTACGTAATCCAGACGGAGGAAAAGAGAAGCATTTCTGCGTATGTAATCAGGCAGATGCCTGTTAACCATGGAGTGTTTCCTGTAGCTGCCGGTTTGATTTTGTAACAACAGAATAAGCCCAGGATGATTCCGCCAGCAAAAAGAAGATTGCGCCAGTGCCAGAGCACTATCTGGTCGAGGAATCGCTCCACACGCAACTCCTGCCATGCGATGCGCCCTGAGGGCATGGCTGTTGATTTATTGACAAATGCCTTTATTAGTGTTTCGAGCGAATCTCTGAAACAGAAGATGATGATGGAGGCTGCAAGCCAGAGTGCAAGGATGATACCAAGTGCATAGCCTATACGCTTCAGATACTCTTTTCTGAATGCATTCTGTGTGAAATCATACACTTGCCAGGTGGCCAGCCATGCCATGCCAAGTCCCATCACAACGGTGGAGCGACTGTAGATGTAGGTTAAAAGCGGTGTGCAGGCCAGCAGGAAACTACCAATAAAAAGGACTTTTGCTGCACGCGGTGCTCTGGCGTTAAAACAGCCTGTCAGGGCAAGAATAAAGACGAGACTCCCGCCGTACTTAATGTCGAATAGGGTAAGCCTGAATATTTTAAATATATCATGTGTCTGGGGGGTGCCCAGTATGTGGGGGAACAGGAGTGTGCCAATGGAAGGAAGATTGTTGATACCCCAGCTGAAGGGCATGTCCTTGCAGCCTTCCATGCGTTGGGTGGTTTCAATGAAGACATCCAGCGACAGCAACGCTCCAATGGCTCCGGTGAGGAAATAGGAAAGGGTGATTTTTCCGAAATCCTGCCAAGAAAGCCATTTGCCATCCTTTTTCCATATTTCTGCCAGCCAGACCAAAGCCACCAGGATGAACGCAAACGTGCAGGCTTGCAGATGCCCTGTACGCCAGGCCAGCGCCATGAAAATGATAGCCGGTACATTGATAATGTTCCGCTTGAAACGAAGTAATGCCCATACAAGGAAGGGCCCCCATATCATAGCACCAACCCATTTGTGGTACATCCACAGGATGAATTGCGAGTAAAAGGCAAAACTGATAGCCCCCAGAAGGCAGCCCCACATGGGAATCTTGTGGAAACGGAGCAACAGAATCATGCCGACGCCCGCAATGAAGAATTGCAGAATAACTCCTAAATCCCACGCGGTCCAGAAAGGCAGGATGGCGTACAAGTAATTGAGCACGTCTCCCGGACTTGCCATGGTGTTTTCTGCTATGGCGTTGCCGTTGTGGGTGTAGGGATTCCAGCCGATGTAGCCGTCTTCTACTAATGATTTCTGAATAGCTTCTTTATAAGGAAGGTATTGCGAAACACTGTCGACAACGAATTGGTTGTGTATCTGCTCTATGGGTTTGTTGGCTACCGGCCGGAATAAACATTCCAGACAATCCAGCGGTGCAATGATTTTACCCCCGATGACGGACGGAGCAAAGAACAGCAGAACCGCAGCCAGCCATACGAGCAGGGTTGCAATAAACTGTTTTTTGGTCAAATGCTGGAAATTGTTAGTGGGGGAATACATGCTCGTCTTTAGAAAATAGGAGTGTTAGTGGATGAAAGGGTATCCGATGCCTCGCCGAATCTTATCGTTTTTCTGATGCGATGTACAGAAAAAAAGATGCAATGCATTTAAGGCAAAAATAAAACCCGTAATATCAATGCGGGAATTTTTGTGGTGCTTTATGCACCGAATCTTCTGAAATTGTTTAATTTTAAGTGAATGGAACACATCGTATCAGAAATGCGATATACACCAATCAGGGAATCGAGCTGATTGTGTCCTAATAAAGATTATGGAAAAAATAGCCTTAAACGACATAAAGGCATAGTGTTCTGCGTGAAAAATTGCGTTAGAGTATCACCTGCTCCACCATCGGCAGTAAGCATTCACCCACGAGTGTATTGGCGTAAGTCGCTAACTTTCAAATCGCAAATCAAAAATCGCAAATCCACGTGTCCCAGATCTTTGGGAGACGTGTGGAATCGAGCGGTATGATGGAAACCCATGGTTGACTTTTGGAATCAGCCCGCGTATAATGCGCGCGTGAGCGATTACCAACAGAAAAAGCAGGGATTCAAGCCGCGTTACCAGGATAAGAAACGCCCGCAGGGCAGTGGTGCACCCAGGGTGCGTGCGTTCAAGACGGCAGACGCGCCGGAGGGAAGCGAAAACTGGGTGCGACCCTGGGTGCAGCTCAAGTATTTTACATACAACCCGGCCGTGTTCCCACGCATGCTGGGCGCGGTGAGCCCGGACGCCGTGCAGGGCGGGCTCATCAATGTGTACGATAAGAATGGCGACCTTTTCGGTGGCGGTTTCTGGAACCCGCAGAGCCGCACCCCGCTGCGCATGCTGGCTCACGGCCCGGAGGTGCTTCGGGAAAAGGATTTGGAGGCCGCTATCCGCAAGGCGGTGGCATGGCGGCGCCAGGATTGCCAGCTGGAGGAGACCACGAATGCCTACCGGGTGATTCATGGCGATTCTGACGGTCTGGGCGGGCTTATTGTTGACCGCTATGCTGATGTGCTGAGCCTGGAGGTGACCACTTTGGGCGTATGGCTCCGCCTGCCGCAGTGGTTGCCGCTGCTCCACGAGCTCTGCGGTACGAAACGCCACGTGATTACCGTGGATGAAGGGATTGCCCGCATGGAGGGCATTGATGTGAGCAAAGCCCCTGCCAGCGAGCCGGTGCACAAGGTGCGCATTGTGGAAAACGGTGTCAATTTCGAGGTGGATTTTGCCCAGGGGCACAAGACCGGCTTCTTTTGTGACCAGCGGGATAATCGCCTGAAACTTTCCCGCCTGGTGCAGGGCAAGAGCATGCTTGACCTCTGCTGCTATTCCGGCGGTTTCTCTATCTATTCCAGGCTGCATGGTGGCGCAGCTGAGGTAACAGCGGTTGATCTGGACGAAAAAGCCATCTTAATGGCGAAGCGCAATGCCAATATCAATGCCCAGAACGGCCCGCTGCGCATCGATTTTGTTCATGCCGATGCCTTTGTCTATGCCCGCCAGATGGTGCGCAACGGCAAATTGTTCGACGTGGTGCTGCTCGACCCGCCCAAGTTCGTGCTGGGGCGCGATGAAGAGAAAGAGGAGGGACTCAAGAAGTACAACGACCTCAACATGCTGGGCTTGCAGTGTGTGCGCCAGGGCGGCTTGTTCGTGACCTGCTCGTGCAGCGGCCTGGTGAGCCCGGCCGAATTTGAAAAGGTGGTCATCAAGGCCGCACAGCGTCTGGGGCGTCGCTTGCAGATTCTGGATATGACCGGCCCCGGCTGGGATCACCCGTTCCTTTCCACCTATCCTGAAGGCAGATACCTCAAAGTGCTCTGGGCACGCGTACTGGTATGATTTTCACGCTTGTCATGGGTTTGGGCCTGGCCTTTGTGCTGGGCATGCTGGCGCAGAAGATGAAGCTGTCGCCCCTGGTGGGGTATCTGGTGGCAGGCATGCTGGCTGCGCAGGACTGGTGGGGCCATCCGGTAGACCACCACATGGTGGAGGAATTTTCGCACATCGGCGTGGTGCTGCTGCTCTTTGGCGTGGGCCTGCATTTCCATTTCAAGGATTTGCTGGCGGTGCGCAAGGTGGCGGTGCCGGGGGCGGTGACCTGCAGCCTGCTCTGGACCGGTATCGGCGGCCTGGTGTATTACCTTTGCGGCGGTGCCGGTGGATGGGTAACCGCGGGTCTCTTCGGTATGTGCGTTTGCGTGTCGAGCACGGTGGTGCTCACCCGCGTGCTGGAGGACAACAAGATGCTGCAGACCCCCGCAGGCCACACGGCGCTGGGCTGGCTCGTGGTGGAAGACCTCTTCACCATCATTCTGCTGGTGCTTATGCCGGTGATGTTCGGCGATGATGAACTGCTGCCTGCCCTGGGGGGCATGGCGGTGAAACTGGTGCTGCTGGTATTCATCGTGGCCTGGCTGGGCAAGCGGGTGATTGCCAGGGTGCTCACCTATGTGGCCCGCAACGGGTCGGATGAGCTCTTTACCCTGGGTGTGCTGGTGATTGCGCTGGGCATTGCTGCGCTTTCGTCGTATGTGTTCAACGCCTCCATGGAGTTCGGCGCCTTCCTTTCCGGCATGGTAGTGGGACAGAGCAAGTTTGCCAGCCGCGCCGCGAGCGATGCCTTGCCTATGCGCGATGCCTTTGCCGTGCTTTTCTTCGTATCGGTGGGCATGGGGTTCCAGCTCTCCAGCCTGCTGGAATACTGGCCGCTGGCGCTGGGTACCACGGCCTATGTGCTGCTTATCAAACCGGTGACCGGCTATGTGGTTATCCGCATGCTGCGGCGGCCGCCCCGTCTGGGCGTGGTAGTGGGTGGAGCCCTGGCGCAGATTGGTGAATTCTCCTTCATTCTGGCCACGCTGGCTGCCAGTACGTATGGGGTGCTGCCGCTCTATGCCGCCAATGTGATTACAGGGGCTGCCATCATCTCCATCACGCTGAATGCCGCCCTGTTCCGCTACGTGCCTAAGCTGATTCACCTGCTGGAGAAGAATGCCCCGGTGCCGGCAGATGCCGGGCGCCATGTGCCGGAGCCATCTGAGGAACGCCACCGTGTCATTGTGGTAGGCTATGGCCCCAGTGGCCAGATTATGACTAGTTTGCTCCGTAAGTACGATGTGGAGGTCGTGGTGCTGGAATTGAATATCGACACCGTGACCCGCCTGAACAAAGAGGGCATACCTGCGCTGCATGGTGATGCACGCCTGCGCCATATCCTGAAGCTGGCCGGGGTGGAACAGGCGAAAGCCATCATGGTGACAGCGGCAGCCGCGCCTTCCAAGGAAATTGCCGCGGCGGCCCGCAGCCTGAATAAGGGAATCGAGGTGATGGCCTACACCACCTACATGAACCAGGCTCAGGAGCTGCGCACCAGTGGGCATTCCATCTTCTCCGGCGAGGAGGAAGTGGCGCTTTCCATGTCTTCCGCTCTGCTGCGTAATCTGGGGGCTACAGATGAGCAGGTGAACCGCGAACGCGAGGCTACTCGTCGCCGTCTGGCCGGGCTTCCGCCCGAGGAACTGGAAATTGCGTAATTTCCCCGGAAAAATCCGGCTGAATATCTTGTCAAACCGGGCGAGCGGGTGTAGTATGAAAACCATACTTCATCCGCTCTCTCATTTTTTATGATTTTCACTCTTGTTATTGGCCTTACGCTCGCGCTGGTACTGGGTATGCTGGCGCAGAAACTCCGCCTGTCTCCCCTGGTGGGGTATCTGGTGGCCGGCATGCTGGCAGCACAACCCTGGTGGGGGGAACCGGTGGATGCGCACGTGGTGGAGGATTTTTCGCACATTGGCGTGGTGCTGCTGCTCTTTGGTGTGGGGTTGCAGTTCCATATCAAGGATTTGCTGGCTGTGCAGAAAGTGGCTGTGCCGGGGGCCCTGGTGTGCATGCTGACCGTTTCCCTGCTGGGTATGGTGGCTTTCCATTTCCTGGGTATGGGTGATGTGGCCTGGGTGAACAGCCTCATGTTCGGCCTCTGCGTGTGTGTGTCCAGTACCGTGGTGCTCACCCGGGTACTGGGCGATAACCGGGTGTTGCAGACTCCCACCGGGCACACGGCGCTGGGCTGGCTGGTGGTGGAAGACATGTTCACCATCATTCTGCTGGTGCTGCTGCCGGCCATCTTCGGCGGGCAGGAACTGGGGCCGGCGCTTGGCCTGATGGCGGTGAAACTCACCCTGCTGGTCATTGTGGTGGCACTGTTCGGGCGCAAGCTTATCAAACAGACTCTCACCTATATATCCCGTCACTGCTCGGATGAGCTCTTCACGCTGGCCGTGCTTGTCTGTGCACTGGGTATTGCCGTACTTTCGGCCTCGGTGTTCAATGCCTCCATGGAGTTCGGAGCCTTTCTCTCCGGCATGGTGGTGGGACAGAGCAAGTTTGCCAGCCGCGCCGCGAGCGATGCTCTGCCCATGCGTGATGCCTTTGCCGTTTTGTTCTTCGTATCGGTGGGCATGGGTTTCCATATCGGCGGTCTGCTGGAACACTGGCCGCTGGCTCTGGCTACCCTGGCTATCTGCATGCTGGCCAAGCCCATTATGGCGGCCATTATGGTCAGTGTTCTGGGTAAACCCATGCGTCTGAGCCTCATGGTGGGTGGCTCGCTCTCGCAGATTGGGGAATTCTCCTTCATTCTGGCCACTCTCATAGCCGGCACTTACAAGTTGCTGCCTATGGAAGCGGTGAATGTGATTACCGGTGTAGCCATTGTGTCCATCACCCTGAATGCGGCGCTTTACCGCTTTGTACCGCTGGCGGTGCACAAGCTGGAGGAACGCGGCATCGGCACCCGGCATGCCCAGGCCGATTCGATACCCGCCGTTGCGGATGATGTGTACCGCATCCTGCTGGTGGGCTACGGCCCCTGCGGTGAATTGGTGAGCCAGGTGCTGCGCCGCCATGCTCTGGAAGTGGTGGTGCTGGAAATGAACGTGGA
>JAFXDR010000097.1 GCA_017521145.1 Akkermansia sp.
AATGCGGATAGTGCCGGCAAAATCCGCACCACCCATATAGAGCTCGGCTCCCTCGTACAGGTCTATGAGGCTGACGCTCGAAGACAAGCCTCCCGATGCCGATGCCACATAGGTAGAGCTCCAGATCGACCCCTGCCTACTGAATGTACCGAGAGCACTGCTGCCCCGCCAGTACCAGGCAGTACTCCGGTTATTCGAAATGGATGTCCATGTTGCATTACTATCGTTGTACGAACCGTGGTTGCTGGTCGTATAGGTAGATCGGCTGGCACTATACCCGCTGCGTGTAATGCTGGTGTCGCCACTGAGGGTCTTACCATCGTTTTCAAAATAAAGGGCAGCCTTGCTGGCCACAATCAAATCAGCCTCAGGTTCCTCAGCCTCAGGTTCCTCAGCCGCCTGGGTCACTGAACGAAGCATCGCGAAGCGCATGGGGAGGTAATTGCCCTCGCCCGTGGTCTCGGGCCCCATGTATGCAGATTTCGGCCCGGTGGATTCATCCGTGGTGGAGGGCTTTTTCTTCTTTTCCTCCTGTTCATCAGTTTTGCTGGTGGAACCCGAAGCCGCCGTCTTATTGGCAAGAGTGGTGCCGGTGGCCAGGGTTCTGCCCACCTTGACCGGGGCCTGCTGGTAGCGCACGCGCCCGGGCAGCCCCGCGCCCCAGGGAGCCAGGTAGCCCTCCAGGTCGTGATGCATCACACGGTCGTGACGCGATTTGAACAGCGCATCGCGGAAAGCGGCAAAGGCATTGTAATCATGCCGCAGCGCATCCACAAACAGGGTCATGAGCTCATCATTGGCGCCTACCCCCCTGACCCTGGATCCAAAACCCATCTGGTGCAGGTGAGCCGATAAATGCTCTACCATGGCACGGCCTTCGGCCGTATTCATGCGGTTTTCATCGCCCAGCAGAGCCGCCAGGGCCCGGCGCAGTTCCTCAGGCTTGAGCTGAGCCACATCATCTGATTCCGCAATCAGTTTCAGCACGCGCTCCAGCTCCGAATCACCTTTCAGGAAATCCTCGTTCAGCCAGTGGCGGCGGTATACCGTGGCCCAGGCTTGCTCGTAAGCCACATCCAGCGGTTTGCCCTCGTCAATGAGCTGGCGGGCAATCTCGTATGCCTCCTCGCGCAGAATGCGCGTACGCTCGGCCCGAGCGGCAACATCGCCCGCAGATTGAGCGCTGATATCATCCAGCTCCACGTAATTCTCCCCCTTTTCGCCAAACACACGAATGACGCGGGAGGAATCTGTGACCGGCGGCAGTGGTTCCTCGTATATCCACCAGTACCGCAGCAGCATGGTATCCTGTGCCGAAGCAGTACCTATGCTCAGAGCCGCCAGAAAATAGCGAAGCCACCCACTGGCTCTGGAGCCGTGCGGCTTGCTCCAGGTCATGGAAACGGCAGGGTCTGAAGCGCGGTGCAGCATGAGAAAAGCACCATATAACGTATATGGTCTGCGCAGGCATTTTAGCAGTTTTCTCCACTCTGGCAAGCCTTTTTGTTACAAATAAATAAATAACATAGACATACTACACAACTTATTCATTATAAACAGTTTGCAGAAACAGCCCCCCCCCCTGAAAGCAAATTAGGGTTTAACTATTTTATTATCAATACATTAACACATAAAAACTCCTGCACCCTACACGGCACAGGAGCGGAAAGAAGCCATCTTGTGCAGGAGCCTCAGCAGGATTCCGCAGCATAACGTTCGATAGAGGCATCCAGAATACGGCAGGCTGTCTCCACACCGAAGAAATCACCCACTTCTGTTTTCTTATTCTGGAGCGTCTTGTAAGTCAGGAAAAAGTTCTGGATTTCCTGCAGGTAATGCGGCGGCAGATCCTCCAGGGTATTCACATGCTCATAGCGGGGATCGCCGATATTGACAGCGAGAATCTTCACATCGGGCTTGCCACAATCAATCATATCCATACCGCCGATAATGCGGCAATCTACATAGCACCCCGGAAAAGTAGGAGCCGAAGTAAACACAAGGATATCCAGCGGGTCGCCATCCAGATACCGCGTATCTTCCACAAATCCATATTCAGCCGGATAATAGACCGATGAGTAAAGCACCCGATCCAGCTTGATGCGGCCGGTTTTCTCATCGACCTCATACTTATTGCGGCTTCCCATGGGGATTTCAATGCGGGCTTCAACAATACGCGGAGTACTCATAATGCTCATTCTACCTGGCACGGCAGCCCGTGTCAAGGGATTTCGAATGACAGATTCCCCGCGGCAGGGGATTTACATGAAGCTCCTCACCTGTCTCTCGGGGCGAGCGTGTAGCGGGTATTGCTCTGCTGGCGGGCAGATTCGCGGTTGAGCATTTCGACAAAGCGCATTTCGGTAAGATACATGGCGGCGGGGTCAGCCGCGGCATCGATGCGGGCCTGTTCCTCAATCATATTCTGCGCAAGGGCTCGTTCATCCGGGTGAATCTTGTTCCACATGCCCTCCTCTTCCTCGAGCATCTGCAGGCCGAAGCGCTCGCAGGAAATGACGCAGGGTTTCAGATTGCCCAGCTGCACCACCTCGCTGCCCTCGCGACTCGTGCACTGCAGGGAGCCCAGGGAGGAATCAATACCGTAGCGCACGCGGTAGGGCTGGGTAATCCGGATGCGCTTGCGGGAGAACATCCAGCTGGTCGTGTACTCGTACTCAATCACGAAGTCTTTTTCATAAAGCGAATACATCTCGACCATGCGGCCGGACTGGTTCACCGAGCGCCCTTGCAGCGCGCTGCTGGCCACGAGCTGCTCCACCATGGTACGCACGGAAGTCTGCGCTTTCTGCACGGCCTCCCGGGGGCTGCGCACAGTGCCATCGTAGAAGCAGAAAGAGAACAGCCAGCAGCCGCCCAGCAGCAGCAGAATCAGCAGAATAAAATACTTGAGGCAGCCGCGGGATTTTTTCTTGCGGATAGTGGGCTGGGGTGTTTCTTCCGGGGTCATAGGCGTGCGTGTGTGAAAGGGGGATGAATAGCGTTGCAATGATGCAGCGTATTCATTCTAATCCCCTGCCCCTGAAAATCAAGCATTTTCTGCGGCACAGCAGATCTCAAGGGTATTTGATGAAGGATCAGGGATTGATATGGAATTTCAACGGCATCGCCGCAGGGATACATGCACCTCACCGTTACTTTCTGTTCTGGAGGAAATAGAGCCCGGTAAAGATACGGGGGTCGAGGGCAATCCCCTGCTCCACCTGGGCGGCAAGCCAGGCATCAATATCCTCCAGCGGGGCTTCGCGCACGGTGATATTCTCGTTCTCCACCCCGCCACCGGCAGCCACGCGGCGGAGTCCGGTGGCCAGGTAGAAGGAAAGGCTTTCGGAAGTAAGCCCGGGAGATGAAGGTCCATGGAACAGGAAGCGCATTTCCGCGGCCTCGTAGCCGGTTTCCTCCAGCAGTTCGCGGCGGGCAGCAGCGGCATCGCTTTCCGGGCCTTCATCGCCGCTGAGGCCTGCGGGGAAACACAGGCAGCGACTGCCAATAGGCGGGCGGAATTCTTCCACCAGCAGCACCTTGTTTTCCGGGGTGCAGGCAAAAATCATCACGGCGCTGGTGTTGTTCACCCGCTCGCAGTACTCCCAGCGTCCCTCGCGGACCATATTCAGGAACTTTCCCTGGTACAATGTCTCCATGGCTCGATAAAGAAAGGGGGGCGGCAAGCATAGCACCCACCGCCCCACCATATTGATTGGAGAGAATTTACTCGCGAACCAGCTGCTGGAAGCGGGCCAGAATGCGCTTGGTCACGGGGCCGGCCACACCGGCACCAATCTTGCGGCCATCCAGAGAGGTAGCAGCGATTACCTCGGCGGCAGAACCGGTGAGGAAGCACTCATCAGCACACAGGATATCGAAACGGTTCATCACCTTCTCCACACAGGGGATGCCCAGTTCTGCGCAGATATCCATCACCGCATGGCGGGTGATGCCACCCAGGCCACCCTCCGTCAGCGGGGGAGTCTGCACCTCGCCGTTCACCACAATGAAGATGTTATCACCGGTGCATTCGGCCACGTTGCCACGCTGGTTGAGCATGAGAGCCTCGCCGGCGCCCTGAGCCACCGCCTCAATCTTGGCAGAGATACCGTTCAGGTAGTTGAGGCTCTTCACCTGCGGGCAGAGGATATCCGGGTTCGGACGACGGAAGGAGGAAGTAATCATGCTCAGCCCCTTCTCGTACATTTCCTTGGGATACAGGGCAATATTCTGCACAATGATGAACATGCTGGCCTTCGGGCAGTTACGGGGATTCAGCCCCAGGTCGCCCACGCCGCGAGTCACCACCAGGCGGATGTAGCCATCCTCCATGCCGCTGGCCGCCACAGTTTCCCTGGTGGCCTCGCACACTTCCTCAAAGCTCCAGGGAAGCTCAATCATGAGGTAGCGCATGGAATTGAACAAGCGCACAATGTGCTCCTCCAGGCGGAATACCTTGCCGGAATAGAAGCGGATGCCTTCAAAACAGCCATCGCCATACAGAACACCATGATCAAAGACGGAGACCTTGGCCTCGTCCTTCTCAACCAGCTTGCCATCGAACCAGATTTTCATGATAAAAAATTTGTGTGAACGCAGGCATTATACGCCCTTTTGCCCACAAAGAAAGCAGAAAAACATGGCATCGGGAAATTTTATCATTGAACGCCCCCGCGCAGCCCCCTATCATAACAGGTAATATGGAGCATCCCGGCAGAATGCGCCCTGCCCGTCAGCAGCCCCCCGGGGACTGACGCGCTGCGTATTCCCGCGCCAGGCGGATGTAATCCCGGGCGTGATCGATATTGGCCTGCTCTGTCTCGGGCGGCAGCTGCTTCACCACCTTGGCAGGCGACCCCAGCACCAGGCTGTGCGGCGGGATGATGGTCCCCTTGGTCACCAGGGCATGTGCCCCCACAATGGAGCCATGGCCCACCACGGCGCCATCCAGCACCACGGCCCCCATGCCGATGAGGCAGGCATCCTCCACCGTGCAGGCATGCAGGGTCACACTGTGCCCCACGGTCACATACTTGCCCAGCTTGCAACCCAGCTCATAATCCACGTGCAGGCAGCAATTGTCCTGCACGTTACTGCCCTCGCCAATCTCGATGGGCGACACATCGCCCCGGATGGTGGTGTTGTACCACACATTGCTGCCGGGGTGCAGGGTCACGCGGCCGATGATATCGGCACTGGCGGCCACAAAGGCGGGGTCATTCAACTGCGGGCTTTCCCCGCCAAAGGTTTCAATTGCCATGATATTGCCTCGAGGTAAAGAAGCCACCGGCAAAGTGCCTGACCTTGCCGGTGGATATTGTTAGTAAGATAAGTGAGAAAAAATGATCAGGCGCGGGGCTTCACCACGGCAATCTTGCCGGAGCGGGTCACCATATCCACATCATAATCACACAGAAGGTCAAGGAAGCGGTTCAGACGGAACTCACCACCGGAGATTTCAATGGTAAGCATCTCTCGCGTGGCATCAATCACCTGGGCGCGGAACATATCGCAAAGCTGCAGGATTTCCGTCTTGTGCGCACCGAAGCGAACGCGCACCAGCACGATTTCGCGGTAGAAGGTGGGCTCATTGCGGAAATCGATTACCTCTACCACATTCACCAGTTTGGTAAGCTGTTTGATAACCTGGTCCAGCTTCTCATTATCCTCCTTCACATCAATGGTCATGCGGGAGAAGTTCGGATCTTCGCAAGGAGCCACATTGAGGGAGTGAATGTTATAGCCGCGACCGGAGAACAGACCGGCTACGCGGGAAAGCACACCAAACTTGTTTTCCACGAGCACGGAGATAGTATTAATCGGTTTATTTGTCGGCATAATGTGTAGGGGTGTAATCGCGTTAAGAATACCTGATGCCCAGCCCCGCGTCAAGCAGTAACTTCCGATGCTGGCACAGTATTTTATTAGAATTTTGAAATTTGGATGTTGGATTTTTAATGTGTAAAATGCCCTGCACTATGTGCAGAGGAAGCACGGGCATGCGCCCGGCTACGGGTCATTCAGCGGGGGCGGCTTCCGGAGCCGGGGGCTCTTCTGCGGATTCCTGTTTCTTGCGGGGCTTCTTTTCCTTCTTCACGTTGAACTTGTTAGCGGCGGCCTGAAAGCCCTCTTTAATCATCATTACAGTAGCTTCCTCAGCCTTGGCAAGGCATTCTTCCAGCAGCGGGCGCTCATCCGGTGCAAACTTGCCCAGCACATGCCCCACCATTTCCTTTTGCCCCGGCGCGCCGATTCCCACACGCAGGCGCGGGAATTTCTCGCCACCCAGGTGGGCGATGAGAGATTTCATACCATTATGGCCACCGGCTGAGCCCCCTGCACGCAGGCGCATCGTCCCCACAGGAAAGGAAATATCATCGTAGATAACCAGCACCTGCTCCGGCTCGAACTTGTAGTAGCGCATGATGGGGCCCACACACTCACCACTGCTGTTCATGAAGGTCTGCGGTTTGATGAGCAGCACGCCCGGTCCTGCTGCCAGCTCGCCCTTGCGCGCCTTATCCAGCTTCCATTCTGCCCCGAAGCGGTGCGCCAGGCGATCCAGCACCATGAAGCCGACATTGTGCCGGGTCTCAGCATAATCGCGGCCTGGGTTTCCCAGACCGGCGATTATGCGAATGGGGAGTTCAGAGGCCATTGTCCATCAAGCGACGAGCGACACCTTTCAATTGTCAATCGTCAATAGTCAATTGTCAATCCTCTTATGCCTGAGCAGCGGCCAGTGCCTCCAGCGAGATATTGCGGTTCACGGCGTTGAGGTAGGCGCGGGCAGAAGCTTCAATCACGTCTGTCGCGGCCCCCTTGCCGGAGACCGGCT
>JAFXDR010000098.1 GCA_017521145.1 Akkermansia sp.
GATCCCACATAGGGCAGACTCTGAAGAACCAACCTATGATGAACCCTGTACAAATGGCACAGATGAGAGAGCCCTCGCGCACGCCGGCCACCTCACCCAGCATGATGAGAGAAACCACTACCGCCACAGCAATCATGATGCAATCCACCGCTACTTTCACACGGCTGAAACGCCACTGAAAAGTGCGACTGAGCGCCAGGCAGAGTCCCTCTGCCGAAAGAGGAATCATATCTGCTTTCACATAAGTGAAAATACCAAAAGAGCAGCATACGCACCCCAGCAGAGTATACCCGATGGAAGCGGCATAGTTCGGCTGCGGCAGCAGCATGGTGTAACTCAGGCACACATCAACCATGAAGCCGAGAATCAGCCCCATAAGCACCTGCAGAAGCTGGACAGGCTGGTATTGACGGCGTAGTATGACGATCTGCAGCAACACCAGGAGCACATGCAGGCAGATAAGCATGCGCCCCACCGTGCAAAACTCTATCCCCGCGCCGCCGGGAGCATTACCCAGCACCAGATGCGCCACTAGAGCCGGGCTGGTAATGGCATCCGTACCCAGATTTGCCAGCACAGTCAGGGAGATACCCTGTGCAAGTATATAAAGCCCCAGCAAAAGACACAACAGGCGGATGATGATTTCGGAGAGTGTTCGTTTTTTCTTCACGGCGCAGCTATTCTACACCATGAACGGAAAAACGGCAAGTTCGTATGAACTACACCAAACAATCAGATGAGTCAATCCGAGCCATATTGGCAGGATTCCGGCAAATACTACTTGATTTTTATGCATCGGCAGGTAAAATAGGCTCAGTCCAACCTTTATACAACATGAAAGTACTCATTACCGGCGGTGCCGGATTCATCGGGTCTCACATTGCTGAGCATTACCAGGGCATCGCAGAAGAAGTCCGCGTGCTGGACAACCTGCGCACAGGCTACAAGAAGAACCTCGACGGTCTCAACGTGACCTTCATCGAAGGTTCCATCACCGACCGCGAGCTCGTGGCCAAGGCAGTGGAGGGCGTGGACTACATCTTCCACATGGCTGCCATGGTATCCGTGCCGGAATCCATGCAGAAGCCCCGCGAAACTGTGGATCTGAACGTGAACGGCCTGCTGACCGTGCTGGAAGAAGCCAGCAAGGCTGGTGTGAAGAAGGTAGTGCTTGCCTCCTCTGCCGCAATCTATGGTGACAACCCCATTGTCCCCAAGGTGGAGACCATGTACCCGGAGCCCAAGAGCCCCTATGGCATCACCAAGCTCGATGGTGAGTACTACATGGAAATGTTCCGCACCACCGGCCAGGTGAACACGGGCTGCTGCCGCTTCTTCAACGTGTTCGGGCCGCGCCAGGATCCGAAGGGTGCCTACGCCGCCGCTGTGCCGATTTTCATGGAAAAGGCTATCAAGGGCGAAGATATCACCGTGTACGGCGATGGTGAACAGACCCGCGACTTCATCTACGTGAAGGACATCGTGGGTGGCCTTACCTTCGTGGCTGAGCACCCCGAGGTAACGGGTGTATACAACGTGGGCTACGGTGGCCAGATTACCATCAATGACCTGGCTACCATCATCATCGATGCCGCTGGTTCCACCTCCAAGGTGGTGCACCTGCCTGAGCGCGCCGGCGATGTGAAGCACTCCCGCTCCTGCGCTGACAAACTGCGCAATGCCGGCTGGAAGCCCAAGTACACCCTGGAAGAAGGGCTCAAGACCACGCTTGAATACTTCAAGAGCGTGACCAAGTAATCTTACATGTGACCATGCCGGGGTTCCCCTCCACAGGAACCCCGGCTTTTTATTACCATACCAGTATGTGCGATGATTTTACTCCCCGCCTGAAAGCCGCCGATTTAGAGCATCTGGCTGCTACCCGCCTGGCTGAATTACAGGCGGAGGGTGAGGAATTGCACCCCGTGGTCAACACCACACGCAAACTGGCAAAGAACTTCTGGGGCAGCGCATGGATGAAGCAGCTGGCGCACTGCGAATCCGGAGGCATGTGCCTGGCACCGGGACGCACCCTGCTGCGCCACGGCTGCGTGCTGGATATACAGATTGATGGCGGCAGTATTACTGCCCGCATCAGCGCGGAAGAACTCTACGAGGTACAGCTGCAGCTTGCCCCGCTGGACGAGGAACGGCTGGAGCACTTAGCCTCCCGCTGCGGCAACCACATCAATTCCCTGCTGGCCCTGCTGGAAGGCAAGGTAGACACCGAAGTGCTGCAGTTACTCTGTGACCCGGAGAATGGACTGCTTCCCACCCCGGCAGACTGGCACATGCACTGCAGCTGCCCGGATTGGGCAGAGCCCTGCCCCCACGCCGCCGCTGCCATTTACGCCGCCGGTTGCCTGATTGATGCCAATCCGCAGTTGCTTTTCACCTTACGTGGCATTAAGCCGGCCTCCCTGCTCTCTGCGCCCACAGCCGCGCCAGAGCTGAACCCGGATGCTCTCTCGAGCACTTTCGGGATTGATATTGACGTATTCTGATAAAGCGGGAGCCTGATTTTTCAATCAGGCTCCCAGTGAAAACAATTTTTTACGATTCTTACTTCACCACGGTGAGGCTTTCGGCCTGCTCGCGGGTAAGCTCAATGCAATTCCAGGGCAGACCGTACTTGTTGAGGGCCTCCATGAAGGGATCCGGGTCGTTCTGCTCCATGTTGAACACGCCAGTGCCGCTCCAGGTACCGGTAAGAATCATGCGGCCACCAATGGCTGCGGGTACGCCCGTGGTGTAAGAAATGGCCTGGGAGCCCACTTCCTTGAAGCATTCCTCGTGGTCGCAGATGTTGTAGATATACACGGCCTTATACTGGCCATCCTTCTTACCCTGAATCACGCAACCGATGCAGGTGCGGCCATGAGTGGTCTTGCCCAGGTCACCCGGGTCAGGCAGCACGGCTTTCAGGAACTGCAGCGGCACAATCTCCACCCCGTTGTACATGACCGGGTCAATGCGGGTCATGCCCACGTTCTTGAGCACGGTGAGGTGGTTGATGTAGTTCGGGGAGAAACTCATCCAGAACTGAGCGCGCTTGATAGTGGGGATGTGTTTCACCAGGGATTCCATCTCCTCGTGGTACATGCGGTAAATCTCGTAAGTGCCCACACCCTCCGGGCAGGCAAAGGGCTGGTGCATGCTCATGGCACCGGTCTCCTGGAATGTACCATTCTCCCAGTGGCGGCAGGGGGCGCTCACTTCGCGGATATTGATTTCCGGATTGAAATTCGTAGCAAATGCCTGACCATGGTCGCCACCGTTCACATCGATGATATCAAGGTACTCAATCTCATCAAAATGGTGTTTGAGCGCCCAGGCGGTGTACACATTGGTCACACCCGGGTCAAAGCCGGAGCCCAGCAGGGCATACAGACCAGCCTGCTTGAAGCGCTCCTGGTAGGCCCACTGCCAGCTGTATTCAAACTTGGCCACTTCGCGGGGCTCATAGTTGGCGGTGTCCATGTAATTCACGCCGGCTTCAAGGCAGGCATCCATGAGCGGCAGATCCTGGTAAGGCAGCGCCACATTCAGCACCAGATCAGCCTTCACCTCCTTGATGAGTGCCACGGTAGCAGCCACATCATCGGCATCGACGGCATGCGTCGTAATCGTCACACCCTCGCGGGCGAGCAC
>JAFXDR010000099.1 GCA_017521145.1 Akkermansia sp.
CCCTCATCGTTGTGGGTGACCAGAAGGGCAAGGTTGGCTATGGCTTCGGCAAGGCCAACGAAGTGTCCGATGCTATCCGCAAGGGTACCGACGCTGCCAAGCGTGCCATGAAGAAAGTGGTCGTGGTGAACGACACCATTCCGCACGAGGTGTACAGCGAGTTCGGTGGCGCCAAGATCGTTCTCAAGCCCGCCGCTTCCGGTACGGGTCTTGTGGCCAGCGCCAAGGTGCGTTCCGTGCTTGAGGCTGCCGGCGTGAGCAACATCATCGCCAAGTCTCTGGGTTCCTCCAACGCCGCTAACGTGGTGAAGGCCACCATGCAGGCCATGCTCGGCATGCGCACTGCTGACCAGGTGCTCTCCGCCCGCGGCAAGAAGAAGAAGGACGCCGCTATCTGAGTTAAACCACCAACCATAGATATTCAAGAATCATGTTGACTCTCGACAATCTCCAGCCGAACCCGGGTGCCAAGCATCGCAAGAAGCGCCTCGGTTGCGGTGAAAGCTCCGGCCTGGGCAAGACCTGCGGCAAGGGCAACAAGGGCCAGAAGGCTCGTTCCGGCGGCACCATCCGCCCCGGCTTCGAAGGTGGTCAGATGCCCCTTCACCGCCGTCTGCCGAAGAAGGGCTTTAACAACGCCCGCTTCCAGAGCACCATCGCCATCGTCAACCTGAACCAGCTCGAAGCCTTCTTCGAAGCCGGTGCCACGGTGACGGAGAATGAACTGCGCGCCATGGGCCTCGTGAAGGGCCAGGCCGATGCTGTGAAGCTCCTGGGCAATGGCAACCTTTCCAAGGCACTGAACGTGACCGTCGACTTCGCCAGCGCATCTGTTGCTGCCAAGATCGAGGCCGCCGGTGGCACCCTTACGGTGCTCAGCGCCCAGTAAAGGATTCAGGCTCAGCTACTGAGCCTTTGAAAAGCTTAACACGGAGCCGGGCAGCGCAGCGCTGCCCGGCACCTGTGTAAGAAAGGGAAGGGTGAATCAGAATCTTTCTACTTTCTTGAACCTCAACTAAAAGCAAGGAATTACAGCTGCCTGCCGGGCTGCCTTGTCCCCACCGCTGCATATCAGATTTACAAAACAACCTCTTAACAATCCAGGAAACCATGATTTCTGCATTTGCTAACACCATGAAGGTACCGGAGCTCCGGAGCCGCATCCTCTTCACCCTGGCCATGATTGTGATTGTGCGCCTGGGCGTGCATCTCCCCCTGCCGGGTGTGGATGTGACAGAACTTGCCCGTTGCGTGGCCGAAGCTTCTAAAGATGGCGACAGCCCGCTGGGTGCCCTGGGCTCCATTCTGACCATCTTCTCCGGTGGCGGCCTGCAGCAGTGCGGTATTTTTGCTCTGGGTATCATGCCCTACATTTCCGCTTCCATTATGACCCAGCTCATGGGTGCAGTGCTTCCCTCCTGGCAGAAGATGCTGCGCGAGGAAGGCGGCCGCCAGAAGATGACCAAGTATACCCGTATCCTGGCCATCATCATTGCCATCATCCAGGGGTACTTCCTGACCCAGACCCTGCGCAACCCTTCCAGCATCGGCCTGAATGCCAATGACCTGGTGATGAACCCCGGCATCATCTTCACCCTCACCACCATCTTCATCATTGTGACCGGCACCATGTTCCTCATGTGGATTGGTGACCAGATTACCGAGCGCGGTGTGGGCAATGGTATCTCCCTTATCATTTCCGTGAACATCATCCACGCGCTGCCCGGTGCCTTTGCCGTGGCATGGAAGACCTGCGTGATGAAAGGCACCGAAGTGAACCCGCTGGGTTCCCTGGGCATGGTGGCCCTCATCCTCTTCATGGTGCTTGTGGTGGCTCTGGTGGTTATCGTGAGCCAGGCTCAGCGCCGCATTCCGGTGCAGTATGCCAAGCGCGTGGTGGGCCACGGCAAGATGATGCAGGGCGGCACCCAGTACCTGCCGCTCAAGCTCAACTACTCCGGCGTGATGCCCGTTATCTTTGCCACCGCCATCCTTGCCCTGCCGCAGATGCTCGTGCAGCAGATGTTCTCCCAGGACAGCTGGGTGGTGGGTCTGGTGGCCAACTGGCTTTCCCCGAACGATTTCCCCTACTACATCATTTCCGCCATCATGATTTACTTCTTCTCGTACTTCTGGGTGGCTACGATGTTCCAGCCGCAGCAGATTTCTGAAGATCTGAAGCGCAGCGGCGGCTATATTCCCGGTGTGCGTCCCGGTCCTCCCACGGCTCAGTTCCTGGACACTACGATGTCCCGCCTGACCTTCTCCGGCTCCCTGTTCCTGACCCTCATCTACTTCCTGCCCAGCCTGCTTTCCGTATGGGGTGGCCTGCCCATGCTGGTGACCCAGTTCTTCGGTGGTACTTCGCTGCTGATTCTCGTGGGTGTGCTGCTTGACATGATGCGTCAGGTGGAAGCCACGCTGCTGCAGAAGAACTACGATGGCTTCATGAAGAAGGGCAAGATCCGCGGCAAGTACAGCCACCTGCAGGGCACCGGCCAGGCGGCAGAGGGCCGCGGCCTGGTCATCCTCTGGGTGATTATCGCCCTCCTGGTGCTCGGCGGTGCCATTGTGCTCGCCAGCTAAGCCACAGCGCATATTTTTGCAACGGGCGCGGTTCTCATATGGGAGCCGCGCCCGTTTAGCATTGACAAACGCTATGTTTCCGGTAGAATGAGCGGCGTTATGAGTCTCCGCCTTGCCGTACTGGGTTCCGGGTCTGGTTCCAACTGCCAGTCCATTTTCAATGCCATTGCCGATGGCCGCCTCGATGCCGAGGTCGTCATCGTGCTTTCCGACCACGAGGATGCCTACATTCTCGAGCGTGCCCGCCAGCACGGCGTGCGTGCCGAATACATGGACTGCGGCGGTTTCAAGAACAAGTTCCCGCTGGAGGTGCAGGAGGCTCTCGCAAAGAAACTCCAGGAGCTCGACATTGACCTCATCTGCCTGGCTGGTTTCATGCGTCTGGTGAAAGCCCCGCTGCTGGAGGCATTCCCCCGCCGCATTCTGAACATCCACCCGGCGCTGCTGCCCGCCTTCCCGGGGGTGGAAGCCTGGACCCAGGCGCTCAATGCCGGCGCGAAGCAGGCCGGCTGCACTGTTCACTATGTGGATGCCGGCATGGATACCGGCGAGATTCTCATGCAGGCTTATGTGCCTGTGCTGCCGGATGATACTCCGCAGACCCTTCATGCCCGCATCCAGGTGCAGGAGCACATCCTGTATCCGGCGGCTATCCTCTCGGCCATATCCCGCTTGTGATTTTCAACAAAGAAGCCCGCTTCCAAGCGGGCTTCTTTGTTTAATCGTTGCGCACGCGGGAGCGGGGCGATAGAACGATAGGCACGCCCGCTGCCTTGATGCGGGAGCGGATAGTGTTGCGCAGGTACTGGGCATAGCTGTCGGCAAGCAGGCGCTTGTCGTTCACGAAAAGCACATAGGTGGGCACCGGAATGGTGGTGTACTTTTCATTTACTGCCGTGGTGGCATAGAAGAGCTTGAGGCGCTTCTTGAGCACGCGGTGCTGGCCGGGCGGGTTCATCTCCATAGCGCGCTGGAGCAGGCGGTTCAGCTCACCTGTGCCGGGCATGTTGAGCGCCTCCTGCTGTACGCGCGCGATGCTCTTGAAGATGGAATCAATCCCCCACGAGTCTTTCGCAGAGACGATAGATACGGGGGCGTAATCCAG
>JAFXDR010000100.1 GCA_017521145.1 Akkermansia sp.
ACCCCGAAGACCTTAACAAATAACCCCCATTCATCACATTATGACTATCGCTGGTATCATCACTATGTTACTCTCCATCGGCATCGTATGGGCTCTCTTCATTTCCTGCTGCATCCGCCTCGTCAAGAGCGATAAGGCAGAAACCGAGGAGTCCGAGTAAAAAAGCAGCTTGCTTTCCCCCAGTCCTTACGCTAGAATAGCCGCACCATGAGCAAGCGTATTCTATTCCTCGTTCTGCCCCTGATGATGGCATTCGCCCAGCCGGCTCCGGCTTTCTGGGATGATGCCGTCTCTGCCTTCAAAGGTTCCCCTGCTGCCCCAGGGAAGAAAGGCAAAAAGGGCAAGCCTCTCAAACAGGCAGAAACAAAAGGGGATTCCAGCGCCTGGGACAAGCTCATGGGGGACGCAAACAAGACCCTCGGCACAGACAAAAACGAGAAATCCGAGTGGGATAAACTCTCTGAAAAAGCGAATGCTGACCTGAAGGAATCAGAAAAAGACCAGGGCAATGCCGATAACTTCAGCTGGGACCAGCTCAAGCAGCGCGCCAGCCAATCCATGGATAAGTTTGCCAAGGATGGCCAGGGATTCGACATCATGCGCAAAGTTCAGAAAGTGAAGCGCAAGGTCGAAAAACTGGCTGCCGATGAGAACTCCACTCTGACCGGGCGATTCTACGACCTCAAGCAACCGCTGGATGAAAGCAAAGCCAAGCCGCTGCACCGCGGGCAGGTGACCAACTTCTTCAAGAATTTCATGGATTCCGACTGGGATCCGGAAATGCTGGAGCAATACTATTCCCCCAAAGTGGAGCTGGCAGCCTCCTACCTGTATCTGCCACGCTGCAAGGCATCCTACGCGCCCAAAGCCTTCCGCTGCAATGAAGGTGAGCAGGAACGCAAGGTAGAGCCACATGCCTGGGTCGTTGTCTATCGCGGGCAGGTCGCAGCCCCCAAGAGTGGTCACTTCCGCTTCGTAGGCATGGGCGATGACACCATCGTAGTACGTTTCGACAAGAAAGTCGTGCTGGAATCCGGCTGGAGCATCAACTCCACCGGCGATATGGACAAAGGCACCCGCAAGGACTACCAGGATTTCATCAGCTCCCCCAAAGGTGGCTGCGCCCTCTACCAGTATGAAGAAACACCGCATTGGAACCGCTGTCTGGGCGGCATCCAGACCGGCACCAAGTTCCACGTGAAAGAAGGCGAGACCTACCCCATCGAAATCCTCATCTCCGAAATTCCCGGTGTGGAATTCGGTTACTGCCTGCTCATTGAAGAGCTGGAAACCGGCAAGGCACCCACGGGCAAGTACAAGGTGGGCGAAGCCCCCACGGTGGCTATTTTCCGCACCAACGAAATGCTGCCTGACCTTAAGGAAATTGAGGAAGAACTCAAGAAAGATGGTGAGAACTACGCCGTAGGAGCCCGGCTCGAAGTGCCGCCTTTCCTGGAGGATTCCCCCATCTGGAAGGTGGAATCCGATGGCCCGCGCCGCAACATCGTAGAAAGAGCCGCTGGTGCTGTAAGCGATGAAGACACCGCCATGGGACGCCGCAAGGAGATTGATGAATCTGCAGAACAGGACAAAGACTCTCACGAGGAAGACCGCCATCATCGGCGTCATCACCACCGCCACGGCAAATAAACCATGAACCGCTCATACCTGCTCTCCGTGCTGGCAGCTGCAGCATGCTGCACGCTCAGTTCCTGCTCCATGAAAGGGGTGGTATACCCCGGCAGCGAAATGCAACTGCCCGATGCTGCCTGCGGCTACCCGGCAAATGCCATAGAAGTGCCGGCAGAAGATGGCACCACCCTGCGTGGGTGGCTCTTCAACCGCGGCCCCAACACCCCGCTGGTGGTTGTCTACGGTGGCAATGCCATGAATGTGGGCACTCTGCTCAACCTGGCCGCGGCTGATTCAGCGCGCTCATACCTGTTCATGAACTACCGTGGCTATGGAGGCAGCGCAGGAGAACCCTCGCAGCAGAACATCCTGAATGACGCCCGCTACTGCATACGCTATGCACGCTCCGTCATGGGGAACCCGGCCGCCCAGCTCTATCTGGCAGGCTTCAGTCTGGGCAGCGCTGTGGCTACGCATGTGGCTGTCACTGAACAACCCGCCGGCATCGTGCTGGTCTGCCCGTTTGACAACATGAAATCCGTGGCTTGCAACGTGGTACCGCTCATTCCCCGCATCATGCCGCTGGATCCCTGGGATTCCGCACGCCTGGCTCCGCGCATCACCTGCCCGGTCACCATTATTCAGGCTAACTACGACAAAACCATTCCCGCAGGCAGTACCAACAAGCTCATCCAGGCTTTCCGTACGCCTCCCACCGTGCACCGTCTTGAGACAGACCATAACAATATCTTCTCCTCTGCCGAATTCAATCGGGTATTCTACCAGGCTCTACCCGTCACGGAACAATGCCAGTTTGATTTCTGAAAAACAGCTATTACTGGTCATATCCATACACAGGAAAAAGCACCATGAGTAAACGTATCCTCTTCTTCGTGTTTCCCCTGCTGCTTTCATTCGCTCAGCAGGCACCGGCATTCTGGGACGAAGCAGTTTCCGCATTCAAAGGCTCTCCTGCGGCACCAGGTAAGAAGGGCAGGACCCCTAAACAGACGGATGCGAAAGGAGCCCCCAGCGCATGGGACAAACTCATGGACGACGCCAACAAGACGCTTGGCTCCGATAAGAAAGAAAAATCTGACTGGGATAAACTTTCTGAAAAAGCCAAAGCTGATTTGAAGGAATCAGAAAAAGATAAAGGTAATGCCGACAATTTCAGCTGGGACGAACTTAAGACACGCGCCAGCCAGTCCATGGACAAATTCGCCAAAGATGGCCAGGGATTCGATATCATGCGCAAAGTCAAGCGCCGAGTAGAGAAACTGGCATCGGACGAGAACTCCACCCTCATTGGCCGTTTCTACGACCTCAAGCAACCGCTCGATACTACCAAAGCCAGGCCGCTGCACAGAGAGCAAGTCAATGATTTCATCAGGAATTTCATGGATTCCGACTGGGACCCGGAAATGCTGGAGCAATACTACTCCCCCAAGGTTGAGCTGGCTGCTCCCTACTTCTACCTTCCCTACTGCCTGGCATCTTATGCACCCAAGGCATTCCGCTGCAATGAGGGCGAACAGGAACGCCAGGTTGAACACCGGGCCTGGGTGGTGGTGTACCGCGGGCGGGTCACAGCCCCCAAGAGCGGCCACTTCCGCTTTGTCGGCACCTGCGATGACACCATCGCGGTACGATTCAACGAAAAAGTCGTGCTGCAGGCCGGCTGGAGTATTTCCCATCTCAGCAACGATATGAACAAGGGGTCCTATAAGGAATACCAGGACTTCATCAGCTCGCCCAAGGGAGGTTGCGCCCTCTACCAGTACGAAGAAATCCCGCAGTGGAACAAGTGCCTGGGCGGTATTCAGACCGGCACCAAATTCCATGTAAAGGAAGGAGAGACCTACCCCATCGAAATCCTCCTTTCGGAGATACCCGGAGGACGCTTCGGTTTCTGCCTGTTCATTGAAGAGCTGGAAACCGGCAAAGCCCCCACCGGTAAATACAAGGTGGGTGAAGCCCCCACATTGCCACTCTTCCGTACCAACGAAATGCTGCCCGACCTCAAGGAAATCGAGCAGGAGCTCAGAAAGGACGGCGTGAACTACGCCCCGGAAGCAAAGCTCCAGATTCCCCCATTCCTGGAGGACTCCCCCATCTGGAAAGTGGAATCCGACGGCCCGCGCCGCAATATTGTTGAGCGAGCTGCGGCCTCCATGAGCGATGAAGACACTGCCCTGGGTCGCCGCAAGGCTGCAGAGGAATCCTCAGTAAAAAAGCAGCCACTGGGCCCGGAGATAAGGCAAAAAAAACGCGGTAGGTAAGCCACGGCATTTCCGTTTCTACGAAAAACACTTCAGCCCACACGGTTTTAGACTTGCTATCGGCTGTTTAATCAGGTAAATTAAACGCGTTATGGGTAAGCGCATCATCTTTTCATTATTCTCCTTAATCTGCATACTGGCTCAGCCGGTCATGGCCAATGATGGCATGAGCGAGTGGGACAAGCTGATGGCAGAAGCAAACAAGACACTGCAAGTGGAACAGCCGGCAGCCGCCAGCACTCCCGCCGCAGCCCCGGCAACACCGGCCGGTAACCAGGAAAACCCCAGCTGGGATACCATGGTCAAACGCTCCAACACGGCAATGGATCGTTTCTCTGATAACGGTCAGGGCTTTGATATCACCAGCACAGACAAACGCGCAGTCACCAAGCTCTCGGCAGATGGCACTTCCACCCTCACAGGGCGCTTCTACGACCTCAAGCAGCCTATCAGCAAAGATGCCAAGCCCCTGTACAACCACCAGGTTGTAAGCTTCATCAAGAATTTCATGGATGCCGACTGGGATCCCAGCATGCTGGAGCAGTATTATTCCCCCGATGTGAAGCTCGAAGCCCCCTACCTCTACCTGCCCCGCTGCAAAGCTTCCTATGCCCCCGAGGCCTTCCAGTGCAACTCCGGCAACCAGGAGCGCAAGGTGGCCCCCCAGAACTGGGTGGTGCACTACAGCGGCACCGTCATTGCCCCCGAAAGCGGCAATTTCCGCTTCGTCGGCATGGGCGATGATGCCATTGTGGTACGTTTCGACAACAAGGTAGTGCTGGAAGCAGGCTGGTCCATTCCTTCCCGCGATCACATGACTCTGGGTATCACCCGCGAATACCAGAACGAAATCACCTCCCCCAAGGGAGGCTGCGCGCTCTACCAGTACAAGTCAATCCCCCACTGGAACAAGATGCTGGGTGGCCTTCCCTCAGGCCGTCATTTCCACGTGACCAAGGGCAAGGCATATCCCATCGAAATTCTCCTCTCCGAGATTCCCGGCAACGAATTCGGCTACTGCCTGCTCATTGAAAAAGTAAAGGGTAATGGCGACCGCGGCAAGTTCTCCCCCGAGGAATCTCCCACCCTGGCACTGTTCCGCACCAATGAGATGCTGCCCGACCTCAAGGAGATTGGCGAAATGTTCAAGAAGAACGGCATCAATTACGCCGTAGGCAAGGAACTGGAAGCACCGCCATTCAAGGAGGACTCCCCCATCTGGGTTCTGACTGAGGAAACCAAGCAGAAGCGCAGCACAATGGAGCGGGTAAGTGCCATCAATCTCAACAGCGAGGACGACACCGCCATGGGCCGCCGCAACAAGCGCAATGCCAGCGACACCTCCGGCAATAACTGCATCAAGAAAGCCAGAAAAAAGGTCAAGAAGGGCAAGAAGTCCAAAAAGCTCAACCTGAACTAAGCCATGGCGTTCAAATACATCATCCTGGCACTGCTGGCGGGGCTCAACCTCGCCGCAGCAGTCCAACCGCCCCGCGCCATCCTGCTCTTTGTGGCAGATGACCTGGGCTATAATGACACCACGGCTTACGGTGGTGAGGGGGTTCCCTGCCCCAATGTACAGCGACTGGCAGACCAGGGGCTCCTCTTTACCGATGCACACAGCACCAACTCGGTGTGCACCCCATCGCGCTACTCCATGCTCACCGGGCAATACGCCTGGCGGCAGAAAGGCACCGGCATTCTGCCGGGAGATGCCGCCCTCATCCTCCCCACGCGCGACAAGGCACCCACGCTGGGCACACTCATGCAGCAGGCCGGCTACCGCACCGCCGCCATCGGCAAGTGGCACCTGGGCCTGGGCAGCGGCAACATTGACTGGAACCAGCCCATCTCCCCTGCCCCGGCAGACGCCGGCTTCGATTACTCCTTCATCATGGCCGCCACGGGAGACCGCGTACCCTGTGTCTACGTGGAAAACGGCCAGGTACTCAACCTCGACCCGGCAGACCCTATCCATGTAAACTACCAGGGCAAGACCTACCCCGGCGAAAAGACTGCCACTACCCACCCGGAACTGCTCAAACCCTGGGGACGCCCCAGCAACAAGCAGCATGCCGATACCATTATTGATGGAATCTCCCGCATCGGCCACATGAGCGGTGGCACTGCCGCGCTCTGGAAAGACCAGGACATTGCGGATGACATTACCGCCGCGGCCGAGCGCTTCATTGCCCGCTGCGCAGGAAAACCACTCTTCCTCTATTTCTGCACCAATGATATCCACGTACCGCGCTACCCGCACGCCCGCTTCCGGGGCAAAAGCCCGCTCGGCATCCGCGGCGATGTGACCCTGCAGATGGATGACTCCCTGGGCCGCCTCATGACCGCGCTGAAGCAGACCGGATACAAGCCGGAGGAAACCCTCATCATCTTCACCAGCGACAACGGCCCGGTCATCTCCGATGGCTACGAAGACGGCGCACGGGAAGCCTGCTCCGCCCACCGCCCTGCCCACCCCTGGCGTGGTGGCAAATACAGTCTCTTCGAAGGGGGCACCCGCATTCCTTTCATTGCATACTGGCCTGGTATCATTACACCTGGCACAAACCCTGCCCTCATCTGCCAGCTGGACCTGCCACGGACGCTTGCCGACCTCTGCGGTGTCGAAACACCCGAAAACAGCTTGAGAGATAGTGAAAACCAGCTTCAAGCCCTTATCGGAAAAGATACCCGGGGTCGCACGGATTTAGTCACCCAGGCATTTGAAGCTCCCCGCTATGCCCTGCGCAGCGGCCAGTGGAAATACATACCCGCATTCCGCAAGCACGGCAAAGAACAGCTCTACAACCTGAGTACCGACCCTGGCGAAAATCATAATCTGGCACCGGAACAGCCCGAACGAGCCAGCCAGTTACGCAAGCGGCTGGAGCAGCTTACCCGGGAATCAGCCCACTAGGCCCCCATACCCGCCTTGGCTCCCCGAATCTACATCTGCTTCACCTGCCTGCGGGATCGCGCCCTGCTGCCCCCGCATTATGAAGCCTTGCAGCGCGCCACCGGGGGGGTGCCGGTGTACTATGTATTCGACAAAGCCGAAGCGCTCCTTGCAAATGTGCCGGCAGGAGCGCACAAAATCACCTCTGATTTTCCCCGCAAAGGCAACCTGCTGGGGCTCGCATGCCACCTGGGCATGCTGCAGACCATGCGGCAGCTGGCGCAGCGGCACGGAGAAGCCTGTGCCGTCAAGATTGATTCCGATGTCGCCGTGCTCAGCGATTCTTTCCTCGACACCCTGGGGCTGGAGCATGATATGGTAGGCGTGGCCCCGGCCCGGGAATACTACTGCAAAGGCACCTGCTACGGCATGACTCAGGAACTTATCGGCAAAGTGATTCACTACCTGACCCACGGCTATCAGGACCGCAGCGACCGACTGGAGGACAGCACCATCTCCATGGTGGCCGCCATTGTTTCAGACGCTCACAAAGTATGCATCCACAATGCCATTGCCCCGGATAACCAGACCGCCCTGTACAGCGCATTCCACAGCTTGTTCCGCCAGGAGCCGGCACTCATCCACCGTGTGAGCGGTTTCATTGACTGCGGAGACCCCGTTTACACCTCTGCCTACCCTGATGCCACCGCCGCCAAGGCAGAAGCCATGCAATTTGTACTGCAGCAGACCATGAGCAAGGCTCAGTCCTGAGCCGGAGCCTCCAGCGCCTGCCTGGCCAGTTCCAGGGCTTTCCGGGAATCCTGTTTCACCCCGGTTCCCTCCGCATACATACAGGACAACGCATTCAGTACCCGGGTATTTCCCCTCCGCAATGCCCT
>JAFXDR010000101.1 GCA_017521145.1 Akkermansia sp.
CCTTCATCATGAGGTACTGACCATCTACATACACCGAACCGTAGTAACCGTACCCCAGAGGAATTAACTGAATCTGGAAGGTCCCCTTCTTGTCGCCATCCATGACACTCAGGGTCGATGCCTTTGCCAGGTAGTATTCAGAAGTACCAGCCGCCGCCAGGAACCCGGCATCGCCAATACTGACCGAAACCGGTGTATCCTTCTGCAAGGTGAGCGTACCGGACACCGTCAGATGCGGAAGATCCTCATCGGCGCTGGGGGAGAGCGTCTCAATGTCAAAAGACAACATACTGCCGGATACATCCGTATTGCCTGCCGACATAGTCAGGCTGCCCGTAATCGCAGCAGATTGAGATGAATCCGAGACCACAAGCATCTGTTTCCCTGGGGCAATGGTAAGAACATCGGTTGAAGCCCAGGAAGTCTCACTGAGGTCAGCCCACCCTGTAGCCTCATTCGTTGCGGCAGACATTGCAAGGTCGGTGCCGCTGCGTATGACCAGATTGCCCGCCAAGCTCAGGTGATTGAAGCCGACCACACCGCCAAGCACGGACAAATTCTGCAGATTAGCCGAATGAATGTACTGCGTTGCTTTCCCGCGCTTCTCCAGACTGAGCGCTTCTAACCCCAGGGAACCACCGCCTGGGTTTGTGGGTTCAGTCGCATAGGTGGCATTGTTAATGTTCTTCCCGGTAAGCAAAGGGGCATGAATATACGCCTGCGCCGATGTCGTGTACGAATGAGCGAATCCCATGGAGCCGGCAAAGGCATGCGCCTCCACCGTATCATCATCATCCAACACCAGGTTGGTGTAGCCATCTGTTACCACGCGTACATTCCAGCGCTCATGCTCCTGTCCGTATTCACCCTTGCTGCCACCCTCTGAGACATACCCAGTATAGGGCGTATAATTCCCGCCGTCCTTATAGCTCATGGTAAAGGCACCACCAATGAAGTCCGCCTCCAGTGCTCCAATGCAGATTTGCGTATTATCGCTCAGCACCAGAATATTATCGGAGGTCATGGCTGGTCCTATATTGCCAAAGGGTCCAGAATTGCTCCCCACTGCATCTCGTTCGCCTTCTTCCGTTTTATCACGAACCATGTTCAGCGTAGCCTCCGAGAACACATCATCCACCAGCGTCAGCTGCACAGCGCCGCCTACAAATTTAGCCTTATCAACATTTACTTCCTGGGCACCATCAGCACGATGATTGAACTCATTTCTCAGGAAAACAGTTCCCGTGAAACGGTTCGGCGCAGAGCCGCCCGAAACAGCATTCTTTTCATTAATGGCAAAGGCGGATACGTAGTTATAGGTAATGCTCCGGTCTTCATACAATGTCGGCTTGACCATGTAGCTATAGCCATATAACGCCAACTCTCCAGAACCAGAAACACCACCGGAAAGAGTGAGTGTACGCCAATCACACGGCAAACGGTCCTCACCAAAAGTAGCCCACCCGGTTGAAATACGAACGTCTCCATTGACAACCAGAGCATTGGACAACGAGGGTGAGCGCCAGCTGATATCCGCCGAGCGGTAATTCACAATCAATGAGGAATTATCCCCCATGGTGATGGTGCCTGTACCGGCGGCATGATCACGCCCCAAATATACAGATGCCCCAGACTCCAGCCTGATACCACCGCTAAAACTGTTTTCTGTATCCAGAACAAGCAGCGCACTACCGGCATTAGTGATGGAGGTCCGGGCAAGGAGATTTCCGTCTCTATCGGTGTAATCAGCAATGCTTCCCGCCCCAGTGACAGCATAGCCATATTCCAAGGTTGTGGCGGCAGAGGAGCCTGCGTATGCACCATTAGCGGAGTCTGCATTAACCGCAATCTCATTCCCCGGCGCTACGGTTCCGACAAGAATGACATCACGTGAAGATGCGGTATCGTTAAACGTCACTGCATAGCCGTTCTCATAAACCCCAGGCTGACCAGAAGTTGCAGACTGAGTTCCCCAGCCGGAATTTTCTGCAGAGCCCGCTGCGCTCCAGATGTTGTTGGTGCCTGCGCCGTTCCAGGTGTATGTATAGTCGCTGATTTCCCCAGCTTCCGGAGAGCCGGCCTCAGGCGCCGCTGCGCGCATCAGGGCAAAGCGCGCGGGGCCGTTCCACCCGCCGGAGGGTGGTCCCATGTAGACTGGCTTCGGGGCGTTGTTTCCTGTCTCCCCGGAGGCTGTGGTTACTTTCTTCTTATCTTCCTGCTCCTGCTGTTGCTTCTTCTCTTCCTCATCAGGAAGAGCGGTCTTCAGCGTGCCGTAGCCCAGAGTCGCCGTGGCAATGGCCTTCTTCCGGGAAGCCTGGCGGTAGTTGATGCGGGAGCCGAGCCCCGCTCCCCAGGGAGCGAGGTAACCTGTGAGTTCGTGGTGAAAGATGCGCTCCCGGTTCAGCTTGAACTGGGCATCGCGGAAGGCATTGGCACCCTTCATGCCATGTACCATGGCATCGGCAAAAAGCACCATCAGCGCATCATTGGTGCCAGGTTCCGCCAGCAGGGCTTCTTTCTCAAAAATAAGTTGCTGCCGGAAAAGATAATCCAGCAACTCCCGGGCTTCTGCGGTTGCAAGCAATTCCTCATGCAGCACCAGCAGCTGCAGCACATGCTGCACTGCCGCATCGGTCGCGGACACGTCGGCACCAGCTGTCTGCGTGCGCGCCACCAGTTGCAACAGAGCTTCCTTTGCCTCTTCCTTGCTGCTCTGGCTGCGGAAGCGCTGGTATACCTCCGCCCAGGCTTTTTCATAAGCGGCCTTATGGCTCATTCCGGCATCCTGGTACTGGCGGGAAAGCTTGAGCGCCTCCTGGCGCCTCCTGGCGTTGAAACCTGCCCTGGCCTGTGCCACCAAGGGGTGGCAGTGCATATCTTCGTACACCGGAACATAATGCTCTCCCTTAGCCCCCTCCACGCGGATCACGCGCGATGTATCCCCTCCAGGGCTTGCGGCCTTCTCATCACCCCACAGAAACCAATAATCCAGCAGCGTTTCCTGACCAGAAGCACTACCCAGCATGGCCATAAAATAAAGCATCCAGCGCGATGCTTCGCGCTGCACTTTATGTCCTGCTCTGAATAAGGATAAGTCCATGATTTCCAGTAATCCTGATTCCCGCTAACCGGGTTAGATTCTATCAAAGCAGCCCGCTAACACAAGCATTATTTCCGCCTTTTTCTTAAATCATTTTTATCAGATTTTGCTAATTGCTTATTACCAACGTGTTATATAAAATCAGGGGGGGGTAATACTTATTTTATTTTAACTATCTTGCTATTCATTCATGCTAAACACTTAAAAAAAGCGCAAAGAAAGAATATTTTTAACTGTCATTTTCACCTGAACATCTTTGCGTCGCATTTACGCACAGGATGAAAACTTGCTAGTGTAAACTTTCTTATGGTTGACGAAATGTAGAGACTCTGGTAGGATAGAGGCGCTATGAAGTTAACTCACATTTTCACAACACTGACAGCCCTGTGTTGCATGGGGGTGGCAATGGGTGCAGATGAGAGGCCGAACATCCTGTTCATCATCTCGGATGACCACGGCACAAATGCTCTGGGCACATGCGAGAAGGACAGCCCTGTTCCCCTGCCCGGCTTCCGCCGTCTGGCAAACGAGGGTATGGTGTTTGACCGAGCCTACTGCGCCAACTCGCTGTGCGGACCGTCC
>JAFXDR010000102.1 GCA_017521145.1 Akkermansia sp.
AACTGCTCCAACAACTACGGGCCGTACCAATTCCCGGAAAAACTCATTCCTCTCTTCATCAATTATATCTGCAAGAATAAACCCTTGCCGGTATACGGCAAAGGAGAGAACGTGCGCGATTGGCTCTATGTGGAAGACCACGCCCGCGCCATCGACCTGATTTTCCACCGGGGCAGGGTGGGGGATACCTACAACATCGGCGGCTTCAACGAATGGAAGAACATTGACATCGTGAAGGTGGTCATCAGAACCGTAGACCGCCTGCTGGGCAACCCGGAAGGCACCAGCGAAAAACTTATCACCTACGTGACCGACCGCGCCGGGCACGACCTGCGCTACGCCATCGACTCCACCAAGCTCAAGAACGAGCTGGGCTGGGAACCGAGCCTCCAGTTCGAGGAAGGCATCGAAAAGACCGTACGCTGGTATCTGGACAACCAGGAGTGGATGGATAACATCACCTCCGGAGCCTACGAAAAATACTACGAGGACATGTACAAAGACCGCTGATGAAAACAGCATCTCCAACTTCCGCTTAATTGCGACTGGCAGCTGCTGAGTAAATGGGAAGACGTATGATAAAAAGCATATCAACACGCTGACTGCCCGCTGCATTCATTACACTTCTTACGACTTTGAAAACATGAAGCTACCGCGTTTTATATACCACACCAAAAAAAAGAACGGATTTGTAACAACGAAAATCCTGCGCATTTTCTCTTTTAAGAGAAAAATGAGATATGAGGAATATTTTGAGTGGCCTTCATGGCTGAAACGCCCCCAGATTAAAAATTGTGGCCGCAATACATACTGTGGTTCGAACGTCAGCATCCCTAATCACGAAGAAACAAGCATAGGGGCATTTTGTTCGTTGGGGCACAGTATCGATATTGGACATGGGGTTCATCCTACCCATGTACTGACCACATCTCCCTTTTTCTATAATCGTGAGTGTAGGTGGATGCTGCCCGACTCTCCTGATTACCCTCACCTCTGGTCACAGAAAATCCTCCCGGTGCATATTGGGAGTGATGTATGGATCGGGAATGGAGTGTTTATCAAAAATGGAATAAACATAGGGCATGGGGCAATCGTAGGAGCACATTCGGTTGTCACCAAGGATGTGCCGCCTTACGCCATCGTAGCCGGGAATCCGGCAAAGCTCATTCGCTACCGATTCAGCGAAGATATAATAGAAAAACTCCTCGAGCTCAAATGGTGGGAGTTAGATGATGATTTTCTCCGTCTCCTCCCTTTCGAGGACATGCAGAAATGCATTTCCATGCTCGAACAAAAACGGCAGAAACTTTAATCGTCACCATATATGAAAAACACCACTAAAGAAGAACATCCTCTCATGATCTTGTGGTCGGCCTCCCGCCACTATTACAAAATACAACCATAGAAGACGGTTATATCATAAGCTCGGGTGCAGAAGTAAGCCAATTATTCCCGGATGAGAGCCGAAGATTCGTTACAAGAGCTAAAAAAGCATTACAAGGGAAGCCAACGAAGCAAAACACGGGTATATTGACAACGAATAAAACCATAAAATCAGCATGAGAAAAGCCTTATTACGCATGTATCTCCGTATGTGCAGTCTCTTTATCAAAGATAAGAGGGCTCGGAGAGAATTCCGCGACCACATGAAAGACCGGATACACGAAAAGTTATACAAGCGACAGAAATGGGGAGTTGCCTATTCTGTGTTTGATGGAGAAGAACTACTGGAGGCAAGCGTGCGGAATATACGACCGCATGTGGACTACATATGCGTGGTATGGCAGCGTGTGTCCTGGTATGGCTCACCAGTACACGATGAGGTACTTCCCTTAATTACGAAACTTAAGGAAGAGGGTCTTGTTAATGAAGTGCTTGAATATGAAGTAAATCTTAAACTGAAAGCCGGACGGAATGAAACCCGGAAGCGGAATATGGGGCTGCAGGCGGCACGCAAAGCCGGGTGCACATATTTCATGGCCATGGATACAGACGAGTTCTACAAGGCTGACGAGATAGAGAACGCAAAACACTATCTTATAAAACACGGCATTACTCACTCGTATTGCGCGCAAACCATTTATGGCAAGCAACCCACACAAATGATTATGGCGACAATGAGCTGCTGTCCGTTTTTCTCCAGACTAACATACTGGAGCAAGCACCAGAATGACCCACATTCGGTAGCACAAGCAGACCCAACACGTAAGATAAGCCATATTCCGTGGTGGCGCGGGGGCAGCAGACACTTTTTTGTACACCAAGTGAAGATGAATCACTTCTCCTTCATTCGCAAAGACTTGCAACGCAAAATAGATAATTCCAGTGGTGAAAACGCCTCTGAGAAAACACAACACCGCCTAAACCAATGCGATATCCTGAATTGTCCGGATTATTTCGGACTTCATGAAGTGATGCAGAACTTTCACTAATGCTAGAGATATAAAAATAGATGTATTCGGGTCTGAAAACAACCGCCACAGCAGGAAAAACAATATGGGACAATCTGGAACAGGTATTCTCATCATTGAATGATACCATTCCGTATGTGCGGCTTCATGTCCATGAAGACTCGGACGCCATCACCCTGCTGACCACTCAGAAGGAACGAATCATCGACCTGTTGCATGCACATCCGGCGCACTCGCGCAGGCACTCGTCGCAGTACCTCAACCTAGTTGCAGGCAAACAGATGACCTGGAACATACGTTGGATAGGAGATTCGTATTATTGCGCAGAATGGGAAGCAGCAATGATACAGGAGCGTCGACTTTGCTGCGATGGTTATTACCAACCATCACCACACGATGTTTTCTTCAGCGAAGTGTACCATGCGGTCATGCACAAAAATAGTGCGGATAAAGTTTTTCTTTCCAGATTGCAGGAAATATACCACACACTTCCCGAACGGACCAATATTGATTATGCGCGCTATCCATCTGCCTTGGATGTATTTTACGGCCAGTTATGCAACTATATGCAGAGAAAATCCTATACATTCTGCAAACCGGTGGACGAATCGGTGTTCTACAATGAACATCTGCAGAAAAGCCAGCGTATTATCGCTGAATTAACCAGCCTTGAATACCTGAACCATGTAGAACTACTGCGCATTCATATGGGAGAAAACCCCAAACAAAGGGAAACCCGCCTGTTTTTCAAAGGTCGTATTGACCAGCGGGACGTGTTTATCAAATGGGGCAGCCCGGCAGATGTATGCAAGAATGAATATGAACTAGCCGAAACTTTATACAAAGCATGCCCGGAGCTGGTTATCCGCCCAGCTGCGCACGGTACGGCAGGAGAAAGCCATTTCATCGCCTACGAATATCTGAATTGCCCTACACTGGCAGAGGAATGGGAAAACGGTATACCGGAAGAACGCAAACAATGCTACATCCGCCAACTGGCGAAACTGGCCAACGCATTGCAGGAAACAGGAGTGGTGCATCGCGATATCAGACCAGCCAATTTCATGGTCACACAGGAAGGTGTGCTGAAGCTCCACGATTTTGAGTATGCAGTACATGCCCGGCATTACAGAGAAGTTGCCAGCCTAAGTAAAAAATATGCAGAGCTGCGTCACCTTGGAGCTGACTATGCTTTGGCTCTCTGGAAATGGGATGATATGCATTCTCTGGCCCTATTGATGAAGAAACTGGGAGCGGAAAAAACGAACAAACTCGAGCTCACTCAGGTTCTGTCCCTCATCGGCAAACAAAGCATTATTTTTCCGAACAGGCATATCCTGCTGGCGCTCAGGCCTGTATTAAAATTCATCAGTCGTTTTGCGCCGATATCTTCTTGGCGAAAAAAAATACGTAACATTGTATAAAGCAGCAATCATAAACCAATACTTATCCGCATATGCCCAAGATTTCTGTTCTAATGCCCATTTACAACACACAGGAAGAACACCTGCGTGAAGCCATCGAAAGCATTCTGAACCAAACCTTCAAGGATTTTGAATTCCTGATTCTGAATGACTCACCACTTAATGCAGTGCTGGATACGGTCGTAGCATCCTATGGAGATTCCCGTATTCGATATATCAGAAACGAGCAGAACATGGGCATTACCCCCAGCCGCAACAAGCTGCTACAGATGGCAGAAGGGGAATACATTGCGGTTATGGATCATGATGACATTTCCGAGCCTGAACGCTTTGCAAAGCAAGTGGAATATCTAGATATGCACCCCGATGTCGGCGTTGTCGGGTGCTCCTCTCTCCACTTTCCTAACGGGAACATATACACCTATCCGGAAGATGATTTAAGCATAAAGGAACTGCTGATGGATGTCTGCCCTATTCTACACCCCTCCTCAATGCTCAGGAAAGCGGTTCTGGATAAATTCCACATCTGCTACGAGGAAGAATACACACCGGCAGAAGACTACAGATTATGGCTTCGACTGATTGAACACACTAAATTCCATAATTTACAGGAGGTCCTGTTCCGCTATAGAAAGCATGAGTCCCGCACCTCATGCACCATGGCAACCCGTATGGGAAAAGCGACCGCCAGACTTCATGCATGGGCACGACACAAATACCCCCACTTGTGGGAAGTGTACAGCGCAGAGAAACACAAATGCTATATTGTCAAGTTATTCGGAGCAATCCCCATTGTCTCCATACTTTGTACATACCGAAAAACGCAAATATGTTTGTTTGGCATCCCCCTGCTTTCTATGCGTAAGAAAGAGCGCAGGCATCCTGCAGTTACAAAATTAATAGGCCGCGACACCAGGAAATAAACTCGCAGCTCACACAATCCTTTTATCTCACTCATCCACATGCCGAAATTATTCTGAACCAGAACTTCAAGGATTTCGAATACCTGATTCTCAACGAAACCCCGAAACGATTTCAACGTGACAAGGGGGAATACTCGGCGGATTTATCCCATCTTCACCCACTATACAGTACAAAATTCGGCGCTGCGTCAGATTTTATGACAAAAGAGAAAACTGACCACCCTGCATAAATCTCGTTAGAATGAGGTGTGAAAACAATAAACGAGATTTTACCGATAGCAAGATGGTCAGCTTACGCGGTTGAGTATACGAAAAACACCCTCTCTATCAAGTATAAATTCGAGGATGTAAGTTATTTGCTCTGTCCCAAGACACGAAAAGCAACACTTTCGCCTCACCAGAGCTATTATCTACGAATCAGAGATTTGCCCGTGGGTGAAAAACAAACCATTCTAGAAATAGAGGTTGTTGAATGTTGGTGTTATGAGTGTAATAAGTTTCACAGTGTGCGTCCGGATGAGTTGCATTACTCCATGGCAATGACCTGGCGACTTATGTGGCAGCTTTGTTGGTTAGTCAAAGAGGGGGCGGTAACGGACATAGCAAAACAGTATAAGCTCTCTGCATCGTCCGCGAGGAGGGCAGATAAGGCAGTTCTTCAACTTATTGATTATAATGTCGAGCCTCCATTTGATGACATAGAGGTAATCGTCGTCGATGAGAAACATCCTGGACGCAGGTTAAAGTTTATAACGCTTGTAACAAACATAAAGGGAGAGATACTCTACTTGGGACAAGGTAAAGGGAAAGAGACGCTCAAAGCATTCTTTGATTCATTGACAGTAAAACAGAAACAAACCATCAAGGTTGTATGTGCAGACCGTTCCAATGCGTACACCAAGGTCGTAAAAGAGAGTCTTCCCGGTGTAGAGATATGCTTTGATCGCTTTCATATCAACAAGAACGCCAATGATTGCTTGACAGAGGTGCGCCGCAGCGAGTTCAAAAAGAAAGACAAGGGTTCCGAAGAGCTTAAGCGCTCAAAGTATATCCCGACAATGAACCCCGGTAACTTGAATGAAAAAGGACAGGAAAAGCTCTCTAAACTACTGGAAGCTAACGCAAAAATCAACAAAGCCTATCTACTCAAGGAATCATTGAGAGTTATGTACCATCTAAATGATGCAGGTGAAGCAAAACAACACTTTAATTCGTGGCTGGCAATGGCAAAGGATAGTAAATTAAAGCCCTTTATGCGTCTGGCAAAACGTCTGAAAAAAACAAAACAGGAAGTTCTTAACTACTTTCGGTATAAAGTAACTTCAGGCATTATAGAAAGTCTGAACTCCAAGATATCAAAGATTCAGCTGAAAATGAGAGGTATTATAGATCTGCAACATTTGTATCTCAGACTACGACTTGCGTCCAGTCCCGCATTTCTTGCTCAGCTTGTTCCTCAAGGCTTGGAATCATAAAATCTGACGCAGCGCCGAAAAATGCTACTCATTCCTGTTTTTATAGCTCAGGCCGGCATCATTATGCATATAGAGCAATGAAAAATCAGAGGCAGGATAGGCAGACTTTATCTTCTGCAAACCAGCAAGCATCTCTTCTGGCTCCTGACATTCCCCATCAGCAGGGTAGTCTACCCATAAAAGTAAAACAGAGGCCCCCTCATCTAACCTCTGCATGAGCCGATTGGCGCGGCGCATGTATTTCTCCAAGGCAATCTCACGCCCCTCTGCCAAATCTTTATCCTCAGGAAAATCGTGAACACTCAACCAATTCCAACGGCGATTCCTCACAATCAGATACGATGCGTTTTCATCCTCTTTCACCAAATCATCATAATCCATGAAACCCTCCATACACTGAGCCAATAATTCAACTACTGTGCCCACATCAGGAACTCATATCCAGTCAAAAGGGCCTGAAACAAACCTCATTTTGCAGCTCCCTAGCGCAATCGAAGTCGGACAGCCTGCCCCAATCGGGAGGACCATGTCGTGTGTTTTGTAAAAAGAGACTCCATATGATACCGCTGATCCTATCACACGTCCCCCCTTGTGTACAGAAAAATATTCTCCTTCAAAGAATCACAGGAAAGCAGTGGTAAAAAAGATTGACCAAGGGGTAGTATAAATGCTATATAATCAACGTAGTTTCTCAAATCATGCCGAAAGTATCTGTACTCATGCCCATCTGGAACACGCAGGAAGACCACCTGCGCGAAGCCGTGGAAAGCATCCTGAACCAGACCTTCAAGGATTTTGAATATCTGATTCTCAATGATTCGCCAGACAATACGAAGCTGGATGAGATTGTAGCGTCGTACAACGACCCGCGCATCCGCTATGCCCGCAACGAGCAGAACATGGGCATTACCCCCAGCCGCAACAAGCTGCTGCAGATGTCTCAGGGGGAATACATCGCCATTTTTGACCACGATGACATCAGCGAACCCACACGACTGGAAAAACAGGTGGCTTATCTGGATGCCCACCCGGAGGTGGGCGTGCTGGGCAGCGCGGTAGAGGAATTCCCCACCAATAAGAAATACTGCTACCCGGAAAATGATGCGGAAATCCGCCTGGGGCTCATGTGGGGATGCATGATTACACACTCTGCGGCCATGGTGCGCCGCAGTGTGCTGGAGCAGCACGGCATTGCCTATGAGGAGCGCTTCTCGCCCTCTGAGGACTACGCGCTGTGGTGCCGCCTGATTCCGCACACGCAGTTCCACAACCTGCCGGAGGTGCTGTTCCGCTACCGCATGCATGCGAACAACACCTCCAAGAGCCAGGCCACCAGAATGGATAACGCCACCTATGCCATCCGCTCCTTTGTGAAGGCAGATAACCCCGCCCTGCATGAAGAATACCTGCAGCGGGCGGAACACACTACACGCATCCGCCTCTTCGGGTTCATCCCCCTGCTGACGATACGCAGGAAAGGAACCCTCACCAAAGTCTACCTGTTTGAGTGTCTGCTTCTTCTACGATATAAAACAGTCATCAAAATGCGGTAATTTACGATTAACGAATTTAACATGCCAATCGAAAAATAGTTTTTCAATTGGCATGCTTTTCAGCCTGCTTTTTGTGTAACATCTACACTTAGTTGGTTATGGTGCAAATATGCACCGGACAGCACTACAAACGGACAAGCAAAATGCTTGCTATGGAATGAGGGGTAGAGTAATATAGGGACTAGCGATATGGCAGAAAAGCCCGCCCTCAGCCCCGTGATGAATCAGCACCAGTGCATGAGGCAGTCACTGCCGGAAAATGCTGAGGATTCATTTTATCAGTCCATCAACGAGTTACGGCATTCCAAACAGCTGAGCGGGTATTTCCGGTGCGGACAATAAGCCCTCGTTCTTTCAGCGCTTCCAGACGATAGGCCAGTGTGCGGCGCCCCACATCTAAATCAGCCAGCATTTGTGAGAAAGTCACATTCCTGCGCTGATTAATGTAGTGCCAGATATCTTCCAGACTCGCATTTGTTTTGAAGCGACGGGGTTCCGGGAATGGTACAGGAGCAATATTCTGTTGCGGGTCGTATTCCTCCCGGACCTCAAGAGGAGCCCCTCCCCTGTTTCCGAAAAGACGTTCGCCAGCTTCGTAGGAAGATTCCCGGGGAACTACAACCGTAACCGAAGTTTCATCCACCAGGTAGCGTGGTGCAGGAAGGCCGGCTTCCTGGAACGCATCGAAAATACGTTTGATGCCCGATCCCCATTTTTCCACAATCTTCATGCGGTGAAAAATATCAGCCACCAAAGGATTGCGAAGTCGGGAACACGAACAATTGAGCAATTGTTCCCTGGTCAGATGCCCCGGCAAACCGCCCGGTGTGTAGAATTCAATACGGTCGTCATAAATCGCAATCTGAATGTAGGTGGGCATCAGGTAGTTACGATGCAGAATAGCATTCACGATAATTTCACGCAATGCAGGCCGGGGGATTTCCGGCAGTTCTTCGCGATAAATATTTTCGATACGGTAAGCCGTTCGAATGCGCCTCATCACGTACTCTTCTGCCTCTGTAATCATTTCATGCACCGGCATGTCCAGTTCCCGGTTGTCCAGAAAATGTACTTTATTGTTTCCTTTGAACTCCGCACATTGAATACGGCAGAATCGCTCCGCATATGGCCGGGCAAACAGGCAGAATGTAACCGTCGGCATCAGTTTGCCATCCATTTCCTTCAGCACGCCCCAGCTGATTAACTGATTAACGGTCACAGGGGCTTCCGTGCGTCCAAGTTCGCTGATATCGCGACAAAGTTTGTCAATTTCATCTGTGGTAGCAGGAGCAAGGCTCTGGTTTACGTATGAATCATAGTTCATATTTCCCCCTTTCAGAACCAGCTCGAATCGTTGCAGATTTTCCGCTCTGCGCGTGGTGGCTCCAGACCGCAGATATACGCCCTGCTCCGGTCCTTGTTTGCGGATGTAGTATGGTGTGTGCTGTCCGGGGGCAATATCCACCACGATAAGCACCTTGTCGTCCACATTTTCAAGATAGATATCCGGAATAATCTGGGGAACAATTCCATCCACAATTGCGTTGCTGATACGGTCAAGCGTACGGGCCACGCTCTCTACCTGAACCCCGACTACTGCGCAAGTCTGGTCTTCGATACCAAAGATAATACGCCCACCCTTCCCGTTGGCAAAGGCAACCACGGTTTTGAGATATTGTTCATGCGTGGCTGGCAATTCTTTTTTGAATTCCAGTGTTGAACTTTCTCCTTTGGTAATTTCCTGTGCAATGTTCATGTTATAGTTGGCGGCTGTGTCTGGGTTGTTTAGTGCATTTTAGTGCATTAGTGCATTTTGTCAAGCTTTTTGTGCAATATTGGTGCATTTTCTTGCACTTAATTAACCTTTAAGTGCAATTTTGCGTTTTGTTGCAATTATTGCACTAAATACGACAAGCAAAATGCTTGATATGCCATATCTGGTAAGGTAGAATAAGTGCAACCGATATGGCAGAAAAGCCCGCCCTCAGCCCCATGATGGATCAGTACCTGCGCATGAAGCAGTCACTGCCGGGGGATGTGTGGCTGTTTTTCCGTCTGGGGGATTTTTACGAGATGTTCTTCGAGGATGCGGTGGAATGCTCCGCCGCGCTGGGGCTCACGCTCACCAAACGCCAGACCATCCCGATGTGCGGTGTACCCTACCACGCAGCGGAGGGCTACATCGGCCAGGCGGTGAAGCTGGGCAAGCGCATCGCCATTGCGGAACAAATGGCCACCCCGGTGCCGGGCAAGCTGGTGCCACGTGAAATCACCCGCATCATCTCCGCCGGTACCCTGGCAGATATGACATTGCTGGATGCCGGGGAACACAACTACATAGCCGCCTGCTATCACGAAAAAAACACCTGGGGTCTTGCCTGCGCCGACCACACCACCGGTGAATTCACCGTGGCAGATTACCCGACTCTGGAAGCTCTGAGTGAGGAAGTGGCCCGCATCCACCCCCGCGAGCTGCTCATCAGCCAGGAACAGGCAGAGGATTTCCCCGGGCTGCCGGTCACCCTGCTCTACGATGGCTATACCTTCCTGCCGGGGCTGGCAGAAACCTTCCTGAAATCACACTTCCGTGTGCATTCGCTGGAAGGCTTCGGCTGCGCCCACCTGGGGCCGGCACTGGGCAGCGCCACGGCCATCCTGCACTACCTGAAGCACCAGCTGCGCCGCCAGACCGACCACCTGCGAACCCTTTCTCTGCGAGCCACGGAAAACGCAGTGATGATTGATACCGCCAGCCGCCGGAACCTGGATTTGGTGGAAGCCCGCGGTGGCCACAAAAACACCCTGCTTGGCACACTGGACCGCACCAGCACCCCCATGGGCGCCCGCAAACTGCGCGACTGGATTCTGCACCCCACCTGCTGCATGCAGGAACTGCTGCGCCGCCAGAACCTCATTGCCGGGTTCCTGAAAGAACCGTTCCTGATGTCGGAGCTGCGCAACTCCTTCAAAGGCGTGCGTGATACCGAACGCCTGGTCTCGAGACTCTCCCAAGGAGCCGGCAACGCCCGCGACCTGCTGGCGCTGGGCACCTCGCTGGAACACCTGCCCGCCATCGTGGCCGATTTGACCGCGCTGCAGCAGCATGAAGAACAATTCGCCCCCCTGCTCGCCCGCCTGGGCAATTTCGAGGAACTCACCGCCCTGCTCACCACAGCGGTAGTGGAGGAACCGCCCGTCACCATCAAGGAAGGCGGCATGATTCGCGATGGATACGATGCCCGGCTCGATGAACTGCGCGCAGCCTCGCGCGAAGGCAAGGACTGGCTGGCCGACCTGGAAGCCCGCGAACGCGCCGCCACCGGCATTGATTCGCTCAAAATCCGCTACAACAACGTCTTCGGCTACTACATCGAGGTCACCAAAGCCAATTTCTCCAAAGTACCCACCGACCGTTACGTGCGCAAGCAGACCCTGGCCAATGCCGAACGCTTCGTGACCGATGAGCTCAAGAAGATGGAAGGCACCATCCTGGGGGCAGATGAACGCGCCCGCCAGCTGGAATACGAGCTTTTCTGCCACCTGCGCGAACAAGTAGCGCTATATATCGACCGCATCCAGTGCACCTCCGAAGCCCTGGCCGAGGTAGACGTGTTGCTCTCGCTGGCCGAAACAGCCCAGCGCTACCACTACTGCCGCCCCTGCCTGGATATGAGCCGGGATCTGCACATCGTCAATGGCCGTCACCCGGTCATTGAGCAGGTGCAGACCGATTCCGCCTTTGTACCCAATGATACCGAAATGCAGGCCGATACCCAGCGGGTACTCATCCTCACCGGCCCCAATATGGCCGGCAAGAGCACCTATATCCGCCAGGTGGCACTCATCACCCTCATGGCGCAGATCGGCTCCTATGTGCCGGCAGATTCCGCACGCATCGGCCTGGTAGACCGCATTTTCTGCCGCGTAGGCGCCAGCGATGATATCGCCCGCGGCCAATCCACCTTCATGGTGGAAATGAGCGAAACCGCCCTCATTCTCAACAACGCCACCGAACGCTCCCTGGTCATTCTGGACGAAATCGGCCGCGGCACCGCCACCTTTGATGGACTCTCCATTGCCTGGGCTGTGGCCGAGCACCTGCACGATGTGCTGGGAGCCCGCACCCTCTTTGCCACCCACTACCACGAAATGGTAGACCTGGAGCACACCCACACCGCCGTGTGCAACTGGCATGTGGAAGTGCGTGAATGGAAAGATGAAATCGTCTTTCTCCGCAAAGTGCTGCCCGGCCCGGCAGATAAATCGTATGGTATTCAGGTAGCCCGCCTGGCGGGGCTTCCCACCCCCATCATCAACCGCGCCAAGCAGATTCTCACCCACCTCGAAATGAGTGCCGGAGCCCGCGAACCCAAAACCACCCGCCGCAAACGCGCCCGCGAGGCAGGTCTCCCCTGCGCAGAAGAGGCAGATGTAGCCCAGCTGGATATGTTCAGCATGCTTGATGAGGGAATTTAAGCCAAAAATGTGCTCACCAATGCAAAAATGAGCTTGACTTAGCAAGCCTCTGGCATATACTTGAATTGTTATCGAACCAACGTATGAAAACTCTTCCCATCCTCGCTCTCCTCGCACTGGCTACTGTATGCGTACAGGCTGCTCCGACTATCCAGCCTTCCGACCTTTCTCCTGAGGCCCTTGAAGCTATTGCCACCAACCGTCAGAAAGCCAGCATCAACCGCTACAACAAGGCCGTGGCCCGCGCAGAAAAGAACCGCGAAAAATCCATCAAGGAAGCCCAGAAGCTTACCCAGAAGAACGACCTCGGCATGAAGAAGACCATTCAGAAGCGTCATCTGAACTCCATGCTGCCCGCCAGCGAGCGCGTGCCGGAGGCCCCCCGCAAGGCTTCCGATTACACCATCCGCTACTGATTTCCGGCAAGCAAGTAACCTTTCTGGCAGGAAACGCCCGCGTTTCCTGCCTTTTTTCGTTGCTTTATGCTTGTAAAATGCTGGTTTTGTGAGATAATAGTGCTGGATTACCCCCACATATGGCAGACGACGAAGAGGACTTCTACAAAGAACCGACCCGAAAGGAATGGGCCGGGTTCTGGACACTCGTTGCCGTACAGGCACAGAATGCCTTTAACGAAAAGGCAGTGCAATTCCTGTTAATCCCGCTGGGGGTGTGGCTCTGGGGTGCTGATGGCAGCACACTGGAATACATCCTGGGTGCCATCTTTGTGCTGCCCTACATTCTTTTCTCCCCCCTGGTCGGCTGGCTGGCAGACTGTTTCTGCAAGACCCGCATTGTGCAGGTCATGAGCATTGTTCAAATCTGCGTGATGAGCTGCATGCTCTTCTGCTTCTACCAGCACGACATGTACGCCGCCATCCTGTGGTTTGCCGTCTTTGCCACACAGGCCACCATCCTCTCCCCCGCCAAGAAAGGCATTGTCAAAGACCTGCTGGGGTCCAAATATATCGGCTTCGGTTCCGGCATCATTGAAATGAGCCTGGTCTTCGTGCTGCTTGCAGCGCAGATCGGTGTCTTCTTCTGGTTCTCCTACCTGCTCGGAACCTACGAAGCGCAGAACTCCCCCACCTACAATGCCGATCTGGAAGCCGGCTGGGACTCGGTGATTCTGCCCACCTGGGTATTCGTCTCGCTGGCCTGCCTGGTATGCGCCGCCTCTTTCCTGGTGCCGCGCTACCCGGCCAAGAAAGCAAAGCCCTTCAGCTGGAGCCTGTTGTACGAACACTTCACCCAGGTGAAATACCTGTGGCAGGACCGACTGCTGCGCCTCAGCGAGCTGGGCATTGCCTATTTCTGGTGTCTGGCAGGCTCTCTGTTCCTGATTCTGATTCAGATAGCCAAGAGCATGCAGGCAGCTGACCCGAATGTGGACTTCTCGCTGCAATGCGGTATTCTCATGGCCTGGATGACCGGCGGTGTGGTGCTGGGCGGGGCAGTAGCCTCCCAGCTCTGCAAGGGCAAAAACGAGCTCGGTCTCATTCCCTTCGGTGCCATCGGCATCACCCTCTGCACCCTGCTGCTCACACTCTTCGAGGTCAACACCTACACCAGCAACATCCTGCTGGCGCTCACCGGGGCTTTCGGTGCAGCCTACCTGGTGCCGCTCAACGCTTTCCTGCAGGATAACTGCGACCCCAACAACCGCGGCAACATCATCGCCGCCGGCAACCTCATCGATAACCTCATGGGCCTGGTAGCCGTGGCGCTCATGTGGGTCATGTATGAGATATTCGGAGCCTCCCCGCAGCAGCAGTTCTTTGTCCTCTTCCTGCTGAGCTTCTTCATCCTCATCTGCTCACTGCGCCTGATTCCCCAGGAATTCATCCGCATGATCGGCATCTGGTGCCTGCAGCTTGTCTACCGCCCGCGCACCATCAACCTGGACCGCCTGCCCATGCGCGGAGGCGCCCTGCTGGTAGTGAATCACGTGACCTATGCGGATGCGCTCTTCCTCACCATGGTGTGCCCGCGCCCGGTGCGTTTCATCGTGGCAGAGGAATTCATGGCCATGCGGCTGCTCGGCTGGGCGCTGGAAATCTTCAACTCCCTTCCCATTTCCAGCCGCAACCCGCGCGAAGCCATCATCAAGGCCGCCCGCGCCATTGAAAACGGAGATATCATCTGCATCTTCCCCGAGGGGCAGCTCACCCGCAGCGGCTGCCTCACCCCCATCCGCCGCGGCATGGAAATGATAGCCCGCCGCGCCAAAGCCCCCATTATCCCGGTCTATATGGACGGGCTCTGGGGCAGCATCTTCTCCTTCTCCCGCAACCGCTTCTTCACCAAGCTGCCCAAGACCCTCAACTATAACTTCACGGTAGCCTTCGGCGCACCGCTCGACCCGAACACCTTCACCAGCCGCACGGTGCTGCGCTCCTTCCGAGAGCTCTCAGCCACCTGCCTGGAAACCTCCGATGGTTTCAGCCGCGAAGGCCTCATCCGCAACCTGGAGGAACGCGGCAACAAGCAGCTTGTCTTCTTCCCCGGCGGAGCACTCACCGCCATCCAGATAGCCGCGGCACTCATCAGCCGCCAGCCCGACCCGCAGTTCCCCCCGCTGGCCCGGAAATGGTTGCAGCTGCTTATTGATGGCACGGCCGACCGCCTGGCATTCCACCGATACTGGCTCAATGCCTGCCAGGTGCGCCGCGTAAACGCACTCAAGGAAGGGCGCCACCACCTGCTCACCACCGTGGGGCATGGCGAACCGCAGGAATTCGTGCTGGCCGTGCTCTGGCCGCTCATCACCCGCACCCCGGTGCACCTCATCGAGAACCCGCAGGAAACGCTGGATACGACCATCTCCCAGATTGTGGGCGGGGCGCACATGCGCCGCATCCTGCTCACCACCATTCCTCCGCGTCAGATTCCGTTCTACGACTTCAGCGGAGCCCCCGCTATTTCCACACCGAACATGCGCTGGAGACCCTGCCTGTGCACCTCCATGGGCAATATCATCTCCATGAGCATGTGCCACAGCGTGTTCAAGATGAGCGACGGCACCATCCAGCTGGGCGTGCGCCCGCGCACCCGCGGACTGCTGCTGCCCGGCTACCGGGTCGATGCCCCCAGCGAGGGCTCCCATGCCATCATCAGTGCACCTTCCCTGCGCACGGAATACACCCTTCCCTCGCACATCTACCTGGATGAAAGCGGCTTCCTGGCCGAACTCTCATAAAAGGCTCAGGGATTCATTTGCAGAATCAGAGCTCGCGGCCGAACACCTCGGAGGCCCGGCCACTGGCTTCCAGCGCCTTCAGGCGCGCCGGCGGCAGCACAGTGCGGGGCAGCGGGTCATAATGCATGCGGTCGCGGAAATAAGCCACCGCGCTCTGCGACACGGCAAAGATGCGGCTGAAGCCCATACTGCGCGCCTTGCTCTCCACAAAACGGCACATGGCCTTGCCATAGCCGCGCCCCTCGTAATTTTTCTTGATAAACAGGCAGCCCAGCTCGGCGCATTGCTCCTGAGCGTAGGGGTAGAGCGCCACGCAGCCCACAATGGTATCATCCAGCGTGTACACGTAGTAGCTCTGCAGATTCTCGCAGATACTCTCGTAATCGCGGTGCACCAGCTTGGCATCTGCAATGCTGCGGGCAATCATGGAAAGCAGCTCGGGAATATCCTCCACCCGCAGCGGGCGGATTTCGCGGTAGGAGTCGGCATGCACCATGGTGCCCACACCTTCTTCCGAGAAAAGTTCATCCAGCAACACCCCGCGGTGCAGGCCATCCAGCAGATGCACGCGCGGAATCCCGCGGCGGCAAGCCTCAGCCGCCTGCTGGAGCAGTCCGGCATGTGTGCAATCGGCCAGGTGTTGCTCCACCTCGCTCTCCGGCACGGCAAAAATAGGCTGCGATTCGCGGCAAGGCACCTCACCAGCCTGCAGGCAGATATACTTGCTGGCACCCAATTCCAGCGCCATATCCACACAGGCTTTGTGGAAGCGCCCCTCTGCGCCGGCTGCCACAATGGCCACCTGGGGACGCTCCACAATCTCGCGCACGCGTGCAACAGCAGCAGCGCCATCCGTAAGCGGAAATTCCGCCACAGCCGCGTGCATCTCGCACTCCCCTGCCCGCAGAGCAAGCAGGGCGGTGTCACAGCCCTCGGCCACCAGCACCAGGCGCACGCCTACCTCATGCAGCGCATCGGCATCCAGCAGGGCATCCACCAGCTCTCCCGCCTGCAGCAGACGGGCTGATACATGCACCACGAACAGGCGGCCACGGAAATAAGGCACGTACTCCAACGCCGAACGGACATTCATACCAGTATGCAGTTCTGAGGGGTGGAATACGCGCCTTGCGCTATGGATTCAATCAGGCCTTATCCTTGCCCGTGAAGAACTCCGGCACATAACCGGAATCCACGGAGCCCACGGTCATGCCCTCGCCCTCATCGGCCAGCGGCATATCACCCGTATCCTTCACCACGTAAGCCTCCTTATCGGCAGAAGGCTTCAGCTTGAAAGAAACCTTTTTCTTGGGCAGGGTAATCTTCTTCTCACTGTAAGGCACAGCAGCAGCCATAGCTCCGCTCACCGATTCGCCGTACATATCGGCATCTGCATCGGAGGGCATGTCGAGCTCCGGGGCGGCAGGTTCCTCATCCTCGCTGAGGGTGGGCAACGGAGCGGGCTCCAGTCCGGCGGCACGCTGGCGCTCGTGAATGAGCTGGAGCTGCTCGCGCAGGGCGGAAAGCAAGTCACCATTACCCAGGATATCGGTCACGTCGGAATCTTCCTCATCAGCATTGCTGGTGGGCAGGCTGGCCAGGAAATCCTCGAAAGCAGAGAGATTCGTGGTGCTGCGGAACATGCCGTTGAGAATCTCGTAGTCGATATTCTCCATGAGGCTTTCAAAGATGCCGTAGGCCTCGCGCTTGTATTCCACCAGCGGGTCGCGCTGCCCCTGGGCACGCAGGCGCACACCCTCGCGCAGGGCATCCATATCCGTGAGGTGCTTCTGCCACAGCTTGTCAATAGCCTGCAGCATGATGGAACGCTCCATCTGGTCGATGCGGTCGGGGCGTTCGCCTGCCACCTTCTTCTCGTACATCTCCTTCACGCGGGCAACAATGTGCTCGGCCACCTCATCCGGGGTCTTGCCCTTCAGGTCAGATTCCTTCTCGCTCCAGCCCATCGGGAAAGTGGAGTTCACCCACTGCAGCAGGTCGGTGTAGCGGAACGCGCCGGTGTCATCCTCATTAAGATAGAGCGAGCACTTGTTGTGAGCGCCGTTCACCAGGCATTCGTAGAGCATCTCGCGCGGGTCTTCGCACAGCAGGGCATCGTTGCGCATGGCGTATACAATCATACGCTGCTGGTTCATCACATCATCGTAGTCCAGCACATGCTTGCGCCACATGTAGTTGCGCTGTTCCACGCGCTTTTGTGCACCTTCGATGATGCGGTTCATGAGAGCATTCTCCACGGCTTCACCCTCCTGCATACCGAAGCGGTCCATCATCTTGGTCATGCGCTCGCTGCCGCCGAAATTGCGCATCAGGTCGTCCTCGAAAGAGAGGAAGAACTGAGAGCCGCCGGGGTCACCCTGGCGGGAGCAGCGGCCACGCAGCTGGCGGTCGATGCGGCGGGATTCATAACGCTCTGTTCCCAGCACAAAGAGGCCACCCAGCTCGGCCACGCCCTCGCCCAGCTTGATATCGGTACCACGCCCGGCCATGTTGGTGGAAACGGTCACGGCACCACGCTGACCGGCGCGGGCCACAATCTCGGCTTCGCGCTGGTGGTTCTTGGCGTTCAGCACCTCGTGCGGCACCTTGGCAAAGCTCAGCATACGGGAAAGGGTTTCGGAAGCCTCCACACTGGCAGTACCCACCAGCACGGGCTGCCCCTTCTTGTGCAATTCCACAATCTTGCCCACCACAGCGTTGAACTTCTCGCGGCGGCTGCGGAAAATGAGGTCGTTCTGGTCCTCGCGGATGCAGGGACGGTTCGTGGGAATGGGCAGTACGTCCAGCTTGTAGATATCGTGGAATTCGGCGGCCTCGGTCTCAGCGGTACCGGTCATGCCACCCAGGCGGGAATACAGGCGGAAGTAGTTCTGAATGGTAATGGTGGCGTAGGTCATGTTCTCGGCCTCCACCTCCACGCCTTCCTTGGCTTCCACAGCCTGGTGCAGGCCTTCACTCCAGCGGCGGCCAGGCATTTCGCGGCCTGTGTTCTGGTCAATGATGACAATCTTGTTGTCCTTCACCACATACTCCACGTCCTTTTCGTAGATAGTGTAGGCCTTGAGCAGCTGGCTGGTGGTGTGCAGGCGCACGCCTGTCTCGTCCAGACGCTTCATGAGGGCGGTCTTGCGGGCCTCCTTCTCGCGCTCGGTCAGCTTCTCATTCTCATCGATATTCACAAACTCAGTGCCGATATCGGGCAGCACGAAATTCTCCGGATGCCCGGGGCTGATGACCTCGCGGCCCATTTCCATGAGGTCGGCATCGTGGGTCTTTTCATCGATGGTGTAGTAGAGTTCCTCCTTGAGCTTGAAGAGCTCAATCTTGCGCGGGTCCTGGTAAAGGAACAGCTCATACTTCTCCACCATGCGGCGGTAATCAGGATCCTGCTGGGAGCGCATGTAAGCGCGGTTGCGCGGCTGACCCAGCTTCACCTTGAACAGGCAGCGCCCCGCGCGTTCGGTATCACCGGCCTTGGCGTACTCGATTGCCTTTTCCATAAGGCCGTTGCACAATTCCACCTGCTTACGCACCACCTTTTCGATAAGCGGCTTAAGGGTATCATACTGCTGCTCGTGCTCAATCACGGCGGGGCCGGAAATGATGAGCGGCGTGCGGGCTTCATCGATAAGGATGGAGTCCACCTCGTCGATGATGGCAAAGTAGTGGCCGCGCTGCACCTGGGCTTCCTTGCTGGAGGCCATGCCGTTGTCGCGCAGGTAGTCGAAGCCGAATTCGGAATTGGTGCCGTAGGTGATATCCTTGGCATACTGCTGGCGGCGCAGGTCGCTGGGCATCATACTCTGAATGCAACCGATGGTCAGCCCCAGGTAGGAGAAGAGCGCCCCCATCCACATGGAGTCGCGGCGGGCCAGGTAGTCGTTCACCGTGACCACGTGCACCCCCATACCCGTGAGGGCGTTCAGATAAACCGGCAGCGTAGCCACCAGGGTCTTACCTTCACCAGTGGCCATTTCCGCAATAAAGCCGCGGTGCAGTGCAATACCGCCGATGAGCTGCACATCAAAGTGCACCATATCCCACTTGATGGGGGTACCACAGACATCCACAGTCTGGCCGCACAGCTGGCGGGCGCCGCATTTCACCACGGCAAATGCTTCGGGCAGAATGGTTTCCAGATACTTGGCACGCAGCTTGGCAAACTTCGGTTCCACCTCTGCCAGAGCCTTCTTACCAGCCTCGATGGATTCCACCGTAGCCTCCACCTTGGGCAGTTTGGGGAATTCCGGAGCCAGGGATTCAAAACGGGTGTTCAACTGGGCGGCATACTGGGCCAGCTGCTCCGGGGTGGATGCCAGCACCACACCACGCGTGGGCAGATCCATGGGGGTGAAACGGTGCAGGTGTGCCTGCCACTCGCGGGTCTTGCCCAACAGGAAATCGTGGTCTTTATCCTCCCAGGATTTTTCCAAATCCAGAATACGGCGCACCACCGGCTTGAGCTTACGCACTTCACGCTGGTTCTTCGAGCCTACGATTTTATTCAGAATCCACTTAATCATATCAGAAAACTATCGGGGAAATTATATCAGATGACACCACGGCACGCCCGCGCACGCGGCGTACGGTGCGCGATTGTAGCACATGCCCCGCTCTTATGCAAGCCTGCGTCTGCCTGTCAAGCAAATATGACTCAATCTCTAACCTCAGCCTCACCGCGATAGGTAGACCAGATGTAGCGGGTGAAAATCACCTTGACGGATGCCGTGAGCGGCACTGCCAGCAGAGCCCCCACCACACCGCCTATCACGTAGCTCCAGAAAAGCACGGAGAACATGACCGTGAGGTCGTGCATCTTGACCCGGCTGCCCACAATGCGCGGCTGGAGCACCCAGCCATCGAACTGGCTCACGCAGCCGAAAATCACACTCACGATGACCACGTGGCTCACATCATGCCAGGTGAACCAGGCAATGAGCACTGCGGGAATCCAGGTGGAAATCATGCCAAGGTAGGGAATAATGCCCAGCAAAGCTGCTGCCGCCGCAATGGTGATGGCATAGGGCAATCCCATAATTTTAAGGGCAATGGCAAGAATCACACCATCAATCACACTCACGAGCATCTGCCCGCGCACAAAGGAGATGATGTAGTTGTTAATTTCCTGCAGGGTTCCCACCACTTCCTCGCGGAAAGCAGAGCGGCGGATAGGCAGCACCGTGTGCCAGTTTTTGGCAATGCTGGTACTTTCGAGCAGGAAGTAAAACAGGAATACCGGCACCATGATCGTGCCGATAAAAGCCATGGAAACACCCGAAAGCGCCCGGGTACCCGCGGTGAGCCAGCCCAGTGCTTTCTCCGTGAGGTAGGATGAGTTGAAGCTCAGAATCGCTGTCAGTTTCCCTTCATATGTGGTTTCCTGAGAAAGGTTCACGTAATCCTCCGGCGGTAATTCGGAGGCGCGAGCATCCTTGAGCATCTTGCTGTACAGCATATCCACCCCTTTCTGCAACAGGCGGTTTTCAGACAACTGCGCCTTTCCGGCCTCTACCACGCTCACCAGAATCTGTTCGCGCTTCGTAACCAGGTCACCCGTCTGCTGAACCAGAGGCGGAACAATCGTACACCCCAGACCGACAAGCAGGACACAGGCAATCGACATCACCGACACCACTGCCCATATGCGCTTCGTAATGCGCTTCTGCACCAGCGCCACACAGGGAGATAGAAGGTACGCCAGGAATCCCGCTATCACCACCGGGAGCAGCACCGGCTCCAGCGCCACAAACACAGCCCCCAGACCAA
>JAFXDR010000008.1 GCA_017521145.1 Akkermansia sp.
AATGATACGGCGGCTTCATCCCCGGAGATACCCACGTTGATGGCCGGGCGGACACCCTGGTAGAAGAGGTCGGTATCCAGGAAAATCTGGCCATCGGTGATGGAAATCACATTCGTGGGAATATAGGCAGACACGTCGCCTGCCTGGGTTTCAATGATGGGCAGAGCGGTGAGGGAACCACCTTTGCGGCCACCTTCGCTGTTGATGCGGGCAGCGCGTTCCAGCAGGCGGGAGTGCAGGTAGAACACATCGCCGGGATAGGCTTCGCGACCGGAGGGGCGGCGCAGGATGAGGGATACCTGGCGGTAGGCTACGGCGTGCTTGGAGAGGTCATCGTACACGATGAGGGCATCCTGGCCCTGGTCCATGAAGTATTCACCCATGGCGCAGCCGGCATAGGGAGCCAGGTACTGCATGGCGGCACTGTCGGAGGCAGAGGCCACCACCACGATGCTGTATTCCATGGCACCGGCTTCCTCGAGCTTGGCGACCAGACGGGAGACGGTGGCGCGTTTCTGGCCCACGGCCACGTAGATGCTGTAGAGCGGGCGGTGCCCCGGCAGCTTGCCCTGTTCTGCCAGCTTGTTCTGCTGGGCCTGGGCAATCATGGTATCGGTGGCAATGGTGGTCTTGCCGGTGGAGCGGTCGCCGATGATGAGCTCGCGCTGGCCGCGGCCAATCGGAATCATGGCATCAATGGGCAGAATACCGGTCTGCACCGGCTGGTTCACACCCTGGCGGGAGATGATACCGGAAGCAATCTTTTCCACGGGGTAATAGGTGGCCGCCTGAATCGGTCCCTTGCCGTCCAGCGGGTTACCCAGGGTGTCCACCACGCGGCCGAGCAGGCCGGGACCCACCGGCACCTGGAGCAGACGCCCCGTGGTCTTGCAGGTGTCGCCTTCTTTCAGGGAAGCGGCGTTACCGATAAGCACGGCGCCTACTTCATGTTCTTCCAGGTTCATGGCGAGGCCCATCACGCCGCCGGGGAATTCAATCATCTCGTTGAGCATGGCGTTGCTCAGGCCCTCGATGTGGGCCACGCCATCGCCGATGGCTTTGATGGTGCCCACGTTCTCGCTGACGGAGGCGGTGGAGATGTTGCGAATCTGTGCTTCGAGTTCTTGTACGATGTTGCTCATACCGTGGTGTGTTTAGAGAGTTTTGGTAAGTTGTTCAATGCGGGTGCGGATGGAGGAATCCGTCACGTTGTCGCCCACCTTGACGGTGAGCCCGGCGATAAGGGCGGGGTCTACCTGCCATTCATAGTTCAGCCCGGCCTGGCGGGCGTTGAGCCTGGCGGTGATGGCTGCCTGTTCCGCTTCTGTCAGCGGTACGGCACTGGTGATGGTGGCGGTGTGTGCGGCGCGTTCCTGCCGCACCAGCCCGGCAAAGGCGGTGAGCAGGGCCAGGTAGTTGCGCGGCTTGTCTGCTGCTATCTTATCGGCCACCAGGCGCACGGTGTCCTCGTTCATCAGCCCGTCGGCACCGATGCAGAGCCGCATGAGACGGCGTGCCTGGGCCTGTACTTCCTTACTGATTTTCATGGCTGATGCGGCGGGATTAGAGGGACTTGATGGCTTCGGCGTTGATGGCGCAGTGGTCTGCATCGCTGAGCACCTTACCGGTCACGCGGCTTGTGGCCTCAGCCACCAGGCGGGCAAATTCGCCCTTCAGGGCATCTTTTTCGCGCTGGGTGTCCATTTCGGCCTGCTTGCGGGCATTCTCGATGACGCTCTGGGCTTCGGCGCTGGCCTTGGCAGAGAGGTCTGCCTGCAGGCGGGCAGCGGTTTCACGAGCCTGTTCCACTTCTTTCTTGCCGGTTTCACGGGCTTCATCGAGCAGCTTTTCACTGGTAATCTTCACATCGGCCAGCTCCTGCTGGCTGCGGGCGTGCATTTCTTCGCCCTCCTGGATGCGCTGGCGGCGCTCCTCCAGTTGCTTGAAGATAGGCTTGATGCCGAAGCACACCACAATAGCTGCCAGAATGCAGAAGGCAATGAGGTGGGCTATGAAGGCATCGGTATGCAGACCGAAATTAGTGACCAGGTCCTGAATATCAGCGGCAAGAATCATGGTTGTGAATGGCTTTGGTTAAAAAACGGAGATTTTTTTGAGAGAATGGGGAAAGGGAAAGGGGCATGCCGTTTGCTTGAATGGCCCGGCATGCCCAAGGGCAAGTCAGCCCATGAAGATGGCCACGAAGGCCACACCTTCCACAAGGGCGGCCAGAATGATGGAGATGGTCAGCACCTGACCGGAAGCACCGGGGTTGCGGCCGGTGGATTCAGCGGCCTTCATACCGATGAGACCAATGCCGAGACCGGCACCGATAACAGCCATGCCGGACTTGATGGCGGCGGTGGCAAGAGCGGGGAGCATCATTGTTGTTGTTTTTCTATTGTTTGTTGTTTATTGGTGAAACCCGCAGCGTCACGCTTTGCTTCATGATCCGCTGCGGGAAAATGGTCATTCAGTGGGCGGCGTGTTCCTCGCCATCGCCCACCTGGGTCTTCAGGAAGATTGCTGTGAGCATCAGGAACACCAGGGCCTGCACAAAGCCTACCAGGATTTCCAGACACATGAAGGGAAGCATGGCAACGGCGTTGCCCAGGATGCTGCCGCTCACGATGCTCATCTGCTCCAGAATGGCTTCACCGGCGAAGATGTTGCCATAGAGACGGGCGGCCAGAGCTACCGGGCGGATGCCGATGGAAAGCAGCTCGATGAGACCCACGAAGAAGAAGACAGGCAGCAGCAGGTTCTTCAGCATGCCGGTGAGCCCTCCCTTGGGCCCGAAGATGTGCAGCACAAAGTGCTTGATGCCCTGTTCCTTGATGCTCCAGATGAACCAGAGCAGGGTGTAGAACAGACCGAGGAAGAGGGTGATGTTCAAATCTGCATTGGCACCGCGGAAGAGGGGGTGGCCGTTGATGGTAATCTCACCCACGCCGGGAATCAGCCCCATGTAGTTACTGGTGAGGATGAGCAGGAACACCGTGGCGAAGTACCAGATGTACTTGCCGGCCAGTTTCTTGCCGATGAGCCCTTCCACAAAGTTATACAGCAGCTCAAATACCCACTCCACAAAGTTCTGCAGCCCGCTCGGAACGCTCTGCATTTTGCGCGTAGCCAGACGCAGAATGATGGTGAGCAGCACCACGGCTATGGTCATCATCACCATGGAGTTCGTGATGGGCAGGGAATGTCCCGGCCAGAACGGCAGGTCGATATTCCACAGAACCGGTGCATCGGTAGAAAGCCCATGATGGCCGCCTTCCTCAGAAGCACACGCTACACCACTCATCAGCAT
>JAFXDR010000103.1 GCA_017521145.1 Akkermansia sp.
CGGTCATTTTAGCAGAGATTGTACCGCTTGGCAAGCTTTCCCCCGCCTGCTGGCAGTAAAAGTGAACGGAATCAGATTCATTGTGCAAAAAATCTTGAGTTGTGCGGCATTTGTGGTAGAGTGAAAGTATGAATAAAGCCGGATTTCGTACCTGGGTGGAGCAGAATAAGCAGGCGGACGAGGAAATTGTGTGGGCGGGCAGTCCGCGCATGGTGTATTTCCGCGGATTATTCATCACGCGAGTGATTCCCGGGCTGCTGCTGCTCGGGGTGGCAGTCTGGTTTCACCTGGGGGCACCCGGTATCCCCCTGCCGGAATGGGCCATGTTCATAACTGATACCTTCCCCAAGGAACTGGTGTTCACTCTGGGCGTGCTGTTTGTGCTCATGCCGTTCCTGCGGGCATATATGCTGCGGCATACCTTCTATATCATCACCAATAAACGGGTATTCAAAGGGCGCGTACTCAGCAACCGCGTGCGCCAGTGGCCGCTGGAAATGGTGGCCAGAGCTCGCCGCATTGAGTACAGAGATGGTCTTTCTACCTATCTCTTCGAGGAATGGGAGGATGGTCCCCACCGCCACGAACGCATCAGCCGCGGTATCTACTTTGTGCGTCCGGATTTCTGCGAGGCTCTGGAAAAAGTCACAAAGGCATGACAAGGCGGCTCTGCTGTTCATCCTGACACAGTAACTTGTGAGGTATTTTAAATATCGGAGCACGATTAAATGCTCCATAATTTTACGGGACTGAAGTCCCGTACTCCGATGGTGTTTCTCCTCCCAGAATATTGGCTTGCTAAGTGGGGCTGAACGTGTTAGAATACGGCCATGGCAGATACGTCTTTCACTGCACAGATGGCAGCCAAGCTTGGGCTGGATGAGAAGTATGTGATTCCCTACGGCTACGACAAAGCCAAGGTGAGTCTGGAAGTGCTGAAGCAGGACCGCAAGCGCGGCCGCTTGATTCTGGTGAGCGCGCTGACTCCCACCCCCGCCGGCGAGGGCAAGACCACGGTTTCCATCGGTCTGGCACAGGGCATGAAAGCCATCGGCAAGAAAGAGTGTCTGGCACTGCGTGAGCCCTCCATGGGCCCGGTGTTCGGCCGCAAGGGCGGTGCCACGGGTGGTGGTGCTTCCAGCATCACCCCGGGCGAAAGCATCAACCTGGGCTTCACGGGCGACTTCCCCGCCATCACCGCCGCCAATAACCTGCTGGCCGCGGTGATTGATAATGCCCTCTTCTACAAGACCACCCGCCTGGACCAGAACAAGGTAACCTGGAAGCGCGTGATGGACATGAACGACCGCGCCCTGCGCCAGATTGTGATTGGCCTGAACAAGAACGGCGTGCCTCGCGAGGATGGCTTCAACATCACCCCCGCCTCCGAAATCATGGCCTGCTTCTGCCTTGCTGAGGATCGCGATGACCTGCGCCGCCGCATCGACAACCTCGTGATTGGTTTCACCGCCGATGACCAGGCTGTGTATGCCCGCGAGCTGGGCGTGACCGATGCCCTGCTGGCCATCCTGAAGGAAGCTGTGAACCCGAACCTGGTGCAGAGCCTGGAGGGTGTGCCCGCTTTTGTGCACGGCGGTCCCTTCGCCAACATTGCCCACGGCTGCAACTCCGTCATCGCCACCAAGATGGCTCTTTCCTGCGCCGACTACGCCGTGACCGAGGCCGGCTTCGCCTTTGACCTGGGTGCCGAGAAGTTCCTGGATATCAAGTGCCGCCAGAGCGGTCTCTCCCCGGATGCCATCGTCATCGTGGAACTATCCGCGCGCTCAAGATGCACGGTGGCGTGGCCAAGACCGAGCTGGAAACCCCGAATGCCGAGGCCGTGCGCCGCGGTCTGGATAACCTGGCGGCTCACATCGAGAGCGCCCGCCTGTACAAGCGCCCCATCACCATCGCCATCAACCTCTTTGCCGCTACGGATACCGAGGAGGAAATCGCTGCGGTGAAGGAGATGTGCGCCGGCATGGGCGTGGGCTGCGCAGTGGCCGATGTGTTCGGCAAGGGTGGCGCCGGTGCTACCGAACTGGCCGAAACCGTGCTGGCCAGCATGCAGCCTGAGTACGAGCCCTTCGAATGCCTGTACAGCCTCGACCTGAGCGTCGAGGAACGCATGTCCACCATCGCCCGCAAGATTTACGGTGCCAACGGTGTGGTGCTCACCAAGGCTGCTCAGAAGAAGCTGGCGCTCATGGAGAAGAACGGTCTCACCAACCTGCCCATCTGCATGGCCAAGACCCAGAACTCCCTCTCCGACAACGCCGGCCTGCTCGGCCGCCCCACCGGCTTCACTGTGACGGTGCGCGATTTCGAGATTGCCAACGGCGCCGGTTTCCTGGTGGCCCTCTGCGGCGATATCATGCGCATGCCCGGTCTGCCCAAAGTGCCTTCCGCCTGCGATATCAAGGTGGATGCCGCCGGCAATATCACCGGCATGAAGGGTTAAGTCCAATCCGAATCATCATTTTCAGGAGCTGCGCTTTTTACGCGCAGCTCTTTTTTGTTATTTCAGTAAAAAATTGATTGAAAAGTGAACGGAAAAGAGGTAGAAAGAATCATACCAGTTAGAATTATGAAAATTGCCAACATTCTGATGACGTTGGGTGCTCTGGCCGGCTGCGCCTGGGCACTGCCGCAGGCTCCCGATGTGGATGCCGCCAAGCCTGTTGCCAAGGAACAGGGGCGTGATATCATGCTCGAATTCACCGGCAAGGAATGGTGCCCGCCTTGCATTCACCTGCGCACCAAGATTATGGAGACAGCTGAGTTCGAAAAGGCTGTGGGTGACAAGTATGTGCTGGTGGAGGTAGTGTTCCCGCGTCTTCCTTCCGCTGTGGCTGCCATTCCGGAGGAACAGCGTAATGCCAACGAACAGCTGCTGGTGCACCACCGCATCGAAACCGGTCTGCCCACCGTGCTGCTGCTGGATCCCGAGGGTCTGCCCTACGCTCAGATTGCCGGTGCCCGCCGCACCACGGCAGAGTACCTGAA
>JAFXDR010000009.1 GCA_017521145.1 Akkermansia sp.
CTTCACAAACTCCGGGCAATCCTGCACGAGGGCTGCGGCATCCGTAGCAAAAAGGGAAGCCCTGCCCCCCATGCCGGTATTCACACCAGCCGTGCTCACAGATGCGCCGCTGATAGTCACCACATTGGTACCCATGGAGGAGAATTTATCGGCCACCTGCTTTTTGGAGCCTTCGCCGATCTCCATGATAGCCACCACGGCGGCAATACCAATCACGATGCCCAGCACGGTGAGCGCCGCACGCATGGGATTGCGCACCAGGGCTTTCAGACAGGTTACAAGTAAGGTATTGAACTTCATTTCTGGAGGGTGGCTGTGAGTTCATCCGATACGCCGTCGAGAATCAGGCCGTCACACATATTGATGGCGCGGTCGGTGAAAGCGGCAATCTTAGGGTCATGAGTCACGATGATGACCGTAATACCCAGCTTGCGGTTCAGTTCGCGGAACATGTTCATGACCTCCACCGAGGTGGAGGAATCCAGGCTGCCGGTGGGTTCGTCTGCCAGCAGGATACCCGGGCTGTTGATAAGCGAGCGGGCAATGGCCACGCGCTGCTGCTGTCCACCCGAAAGCTGCGCCGGGGTGTGGTGCATACGCTCGGTAAGCCCCACCAGTTCGATGAGCTCCAGTGCACGGGCGCGAATCGCCGCCGTTGTCTTGGCAGGGTGGTAATAATAGGCGGGCATCATCACGTTCTCCAACGCAGAGGTACGCGCCAGCAGGTTGAAATTCTGGAAGACGAAACCGATACGCTTATTGCGCAGCAGGGCGCGTTCATTGGCATTCAGCCCGGCCACGTTGTGACCGTCAATCCAGAATTCGCCACTGGTCGGGTGATCCAGGCAGCCCAGAATATTCATGAGCGTGGACTTGCCGGAGCCGGAAGCCCCCGTCAGGGAAACGAACTCACCATCCTCGATACGCAGGGAAATCCCCTTGAGCACCGGCAGGTCAATCTCCCCCAGGTGGTATACCTTCGTGATATCTTTCAGCTCAATCATGGTCTGAAATGCAGCTCAGTTTACATGGGAGGACCGGGGCGGTCATTCTTGACCGACTGGCCGGGCCGGGCCTCCACCCCGCCCGTGCCGCGCTGGCGGCGCTTCGGGCCATTCATGCCGAACAGGCCCCCCTGCTTACCACCCTGGGCACCAGCCCGGGGAGTCACGGTAGAAACACCGGTCACCAGCTCATCACCCGCGCTGAGGGTTTCGCCCTCCAGCAGGGTCACCATGCTGCGCGCACCGTCCGAATCCCCCTTGTACACCCGCACCGGGGCCACCGTGGAATCGCTCACCTTGCGCCACACAACAGAGGGGCGGGCCTCGCCCTCTGCCGGGCGTGCCGGGCGCTTCCCACGGGCGCTTTCATCCACCTGCTCCGGCGAAGGGCGGAAATCGAATGCGGCATCCGGCACCAGCAGCACATCTTTCACCTCTTTCACGATGAAGTTCACATTGGCGCTCATATAGGGCAGCAGCTTGCGCTCCGGGTTCTCGATATCCACCTCCACAATGTAGGTCACCACGTTGGAGCTCATGGTGGCATTCGGGCGGATCTTGTTCACCGTGCCCGAGAAACTCTCATTCGGCAGGGCATCCACCGTGTACTGCACCGCCTGCCCGGGTTTCACCTTGGCGATATCGGCCTCGTTCACACTGGCCCAGATCTGCATCTTGCTCAAATCGCGTGCCACCAGGAACAGGGTCGTGGCATTCATGCTGCTCACCACGGTCTGCCCCACGTTCACCTGGCGCACCACGATGGTGCCATCCACCGGGGTGGATATGCGTGTGTAGTCGCGGTTGCGGAGCTCACTTTCCAGCTGGGCCTGGGCGCTCTGCAACTGGGCGGCAGCGCTGGCCTGCTGAGCCGTGGCCGTCTGCAGCTGCGCCGTGGCGCTCTCCAGATTGGCAGCGGCTATTTCGGCAGCGTTCACATACTGGTCAAAGCTCATCTGCGACAAGGCATCACCCACGCCGAGATTCTTAGCACGGGCCAGGTCGCGGTCGGCCTTGTTCTTATTAGCCGTAGCCTGGGAAATGGAAGCCCTGGCCTGCGCCACCTGGGCTTCGGAGGAAAGAATCTGGGCTTTTGCCTGCGCCACCTGGGCCTCGGCGCGCTTGATATCCAGCTCCACAATGGTATCATCAATGCGGGCAAGCAACTGCCCGGCCTTCACCTCGCTGCCATAGTCCACCGGGCGGCCATCGGCATCTACACCGAATTCCTTAATCTCGCCGGTTACCTGAGCGCCCACATCCACCAGTTCCTCGGGTTCCAGGGTACCCGTGGCCTGCACCTTGCTCACAAAATCGCCCTGCACGGCCTCCACCGTACTAAAACGGGTCTGGGCCACGGCCTCATCGCCGGAAAAATACCAGTATCCGGCCCCCCCGGCGCAGAGAAGGGCTGCGCCACCCCACTTAAAAATTGCTTTCACGGTCAGTATTTTACTATTTCCAGGTTACATGTCAAGCCGCCAATCGGCGGTTCCTCTACCGGTGAGGAACGAAAAATCCGCGCCGATTCTACACCGACGCGGAGATTTTTGTTGATTTTTTTGAAGCATCATTTTCTAATTCCGGGAGCGGCCATCGCTCCAGCCGGAGGGCGCGCGGCGTTTTTCGGCCTCCAGGCGGCGCTTTTCCTCCTCGGCCTCGCGGCGGGCAGCTTCCTCGGCGGCAGCGACCTCCCCGGGCTCCACAGGTTCGGCGATATCCTCC
>JAFXDR010000104.1 GCA_017521145.1 Akkermansia sp.
AGAAACATCCGCCTGATTAGCCTCTTGTCCTACCTGAGCACGCAACAATTCCTGTACCTGTTGTCTCGTCTCTGGCGAAAAACGAACATCACCCGCATATACAGCGGATGATGTCGCCAGGAAAAAGAGTAACATCCATACGGAATTTTTCATCCTTCATGGAGGCTATCACTCCGATGCGGCTGTGTCAAGTTCCGGCATTTAAGGAAAATTGATTTTTACGCCGCCTTTTGCACCCTTGCCTGTTGCACCTGCAATTTGTCTCTGACCAAATGGATTTTTCATAAAAGTAGTTATCTGTACTGTTTCTGCAGCAGGTTAAAACCCCGCCACCTGCGCATCATTATAACCGCGTTACCTTGAACTGCAACCAGCACCCCGGCCGTGCATGCCATACGGAAAGGGCTGCCGGAATAAAGCAACCGGCGGCAGTCCGATATGGACTGCCACCGGGAAAAGAAAAGGGGTCAGCGCAGCGTTTACACCTCGAAGAGGTGAGTCACGGAAGCGTTGTGGTGAATGTTGGCGATTGCCTGAGCAAAGAGCGGAGCAATGCTCACAGTATCCACGCGCTCACCGTAGGCCATGGGCACGGAGTCGGAGGTAAGCAGGCATTCAATGGAGCTGTTGGCGAGGCGCTCGCGGGCAGCATCGGTCAGCACGCCGTGGGAAACACCGGCGAAGATGCGGGCAGCGCCGTGCTCCTTGAGAATCTTGGCTGCAGCGCAGAGCGTGCCACCGGATTCGGTCATATCGTCCACCATGAGCACATCCTTGCCCTCCACATTGCCGATGACAGCGTGGGCATCCACCTCCGTGGCGGAGATGCGCTGCTTGGCCACAATGGCAAGCTCGGTACCCAGGATGTTGGCGTAGCTCTTGGCATTCTTCACACCGCCGATATCGGGGGAGACGACCACGAGGTTTTTCATATCCTTCACGTAATTGGCCTTGAGGTGCTTCACGAGCACCGGCACGCTGTGCAGGTGGTCAACGGGAATTTCGAAGAAGCCCTGAATCTGGGCAGCGTGCAAATCCATGGTGAGCACGCGGTTCACGCCGGCAGCGGTAAGCAGATTAGCCACCAGCTTGGAGGTGATGGGCACTCTGGGCTTATCCTTGCGATCCTGGCGGGCATAGCCATAGAAAGGCAGCACGGCGGTAATGCGGCTGGCGCTTGCGCGGCGCACGGCATCCACCATCACCAGCAGTTCCATAAGATTGTGGTTCGTGGGCGGGCAGGTCGGCTGGACGATAAAGGCATCTGCACCACGAATGGACTCTTTAATCTGAACGAAGCTTTCGCCGTCCGGGAAAGTATTGACAGTTGCATCGCACAGGGGGAGACCCATGACCTTGGCAATGTCCTTAGCTAACTGGGGATGAGCGGTACCGCTGATGATTTTCATGTAATAATGAGGGGTGTGAGCGACTATTCTTGACATTTTCGCAAAAATTGCAATACTAAATGCACATTTTAACAGATTTTTTTTCATTTTGAACACGCAAAGCCCCACAAATTCATTCTGGAAGAGCCTATCACCCCTCCAATGGGGTGGTTTCAGCGCGCTCCTGGTCAGCATCATCTGGGCCATTGGGATCTACCCCGGGTTTACAGGCGGTGCGTATAGTGCTGCGGAATGGCTGGAATCCTCATGGAACTGGCAGACCGACTACGAACACGGCTGGATGGTTCCCCTGCTGAGCATTTATATGCTGGTGCATGCTTGCGGCAAACTCAGGGAAACACGTTTTGAAGGCAGTCTCCACGGGCTGTGGTTCATCATTCTGGGAGCATTGCTCTTTCTTGCTGCAGTACGCACCCAGCAGGGGCGTCTCGCTATAGGCGGGCTGCCCTTCCTGCTTTCCGGAGCCGTGTGGTGCTACTGGGGCCGTCTGGCGGCTCTGCGCTGTGCATTCCCCCTGTTCTTTCTGTGGATGAGTATTCCCCTGCCCGGTTTCCAGCAAGCCACGGTAGGCATGCAGATCATGGCCACCAAAACTGCCCACATCTTCTCCGGGCTCTTCGGTGTGGAAACCGTGGTGGAAGGCACCAACATCACCTTTGCCAAGGGAAACTGGGATTCCTACAGCATAGCTGGCGGCTGTTCAGGCATGCGATCGCTCATGGCTCTTATCATGGTTTCCTGCGCCTGGGGCTACCTGGCAGACAAACTCACCCTCTGGAAACGCATCACCCTGGCATTCAGCGCCATTCCTCTGTCCATTGTGGCCAATGCATTCCGAGTATCCAGCATTTTCATCTGCGCGGAATACATCAACCCGGCGTTTGCATCCAAAACATGGCACGACTGGTCCGGGCTGCTTTTCTTTTTCCCGGCAAGCCTGCTGGGGCTCATGCTGTTGCATAGCCTGCTCGCCGGAGAAATTCCCTTCCTGAAACGCCGCAAGACCATCATCACACACCGTAACACCCCCAGCGACAAGGAGGTAACAGAAGTATGAACAAGATACTCCACGCACTACTTCCCCCGCTTCTTGCCACCGTGCTGTTCTGTGGCGTGTTCTTTCTACCTCAGCATGACGAGATGCTGGAATCCAGCATCTCCCCGGACATGCCACTAGGCTACAACCTGCTGGGCTGGCGTGGCATCAAGGTGCAGGAAAGCGAAAAGGAACGCAGCCTTCTGGCTGCCGACACCCGGTTCAGCAAAGCTCAATACACCCAGCTTCCACGCGTTCCGTGGGAAGAAAAAAAGCCGGCAGTGGAAGTATCCATCGTATACTCCGGGCAGGATATGAATAATTCGATTCACAGACCGGAGCGCTGCCTTCCCGCCCAGGGGCATATGGATGTACGCGGCACCGAAAGTGAAATCATTCTTAAAGACGGGCGCACCCTCAAAGTCACCCGGCTCGAGTCGCGTGTCGCCGTGCCGGAACAACCAGGCAAACGCATCAACTTCATTCATTACTACCTGTTTGTCGGGCATCATTCCCTCTGCCACACACACCTGCAACGCACACTGCAGGACATTCTGGACCGCGTCGTACTGGGGCAAGTGCAACGCTGGGCCTATTTCCAGGCCGGCACCTGCTGGTCACCGGAAATCAACGTAACGGAAGAGGAGGCAGACAAGCGGCTGCGCACCCTCATCGGCGAGTTGCTGCCTGGCCAGATTCAATGGAAAAAATTATAGTCTTTCCGACGCCCCCATTAAGTCCTCTGCAAGTCATACTTTTCACTTGCCAGCCACTTGCTGGCAAGGTAGAATGTGTCAACTTATGGCGGAACTGGATATACAGGCACAACTGGCAGAGGCAAAGAAGCGCAAGTGGGACGACCGCACCCTGGCCCAACGCTCCGCCGATATGGCCCAGGAGCTGCTGGTTGCCTCGCTGAAAGCCATTCGCTCCGACGAGCGCACCCTTATTTCCGCCCTTTCCCGTCTGGCCACAGATAAAAAGAACCTGCACTTTGTGCAGCAGCTCTGCGGCAGCGTATTCCATGTGACGGATCCGGATGAACAGGTGGAAAACCTGCGCCGGCTGCTGGCCGAGCACGGCGGTGTACCCTCTATATTCAGCACCGTGGGCAAACTGCGTTTCAAGGCCGCCGCCATGGCAGCCCGCAGCATGCAGGGTGCCGCCATTGCCGAAGTGCAGCGCATTTTCCGCTCCACTTTCGGCGAACTGACCCTGCCGACCCTGGCGGATAAGGTAGCAAAGCGCGTTCGCGAGTGCGCCAAGGACGGTCTCACCCTGGCGCTCAACCCGCTGGTACCCCAGGTATTCGGGCAGAAAAGTGCAGAGAAATACTACAAACACCTGGAAGCCATCCTCACCAAACAGGAGGGCGTGGGCATCGTCATCCAACCCTGGCGCCTCTGCCCGGGGCTGAATCCCTACTCGCCCGAGGCCGGAGCCAAAGCCCTGGCAGACAAGCTGCGCCCGCTGCTCAAACTCTCCGTACAGGGAGGCAAAGCACGCCCGGTTCTGGTAGAAAGCGGCACCTCACCCACCATGAGCATCGTGGCAGAGGCCTTCCGCCTGGCCATGGCCGGTTCTGCGCTGTACAAGGCTGACGCAGCGCTGGAAATCCCTGCCTATCTGAAAGGCAGCCCCGCCCTGCTGCGCGAAATGACCGAATGGGCCAACGCACGCGCCGCCAAGGGAGCAAACCCGCTCAAGGTACTGCTGGTCAAAGGCAGTCATCTGGATGAGGAACAGGAAAACACCTACGTGTACGGCACCGCCAACGAGGTCTGCCACAGCAAGAGCGAAACCGAAGCCCGCTACAAGCAGCTCGTTGCCACCGCCATGGCAGCCAGGGAAAAAGTGCTCACCCCGGTAGTCGGCACCCACAATCTGTTCGATATCGCCTACGGGCTGCTCTGCTGGGGTCGCGCCGGGCGCGAGGGGGCTCCGCAATTCTGCTTCATTTCCGGTCTGTGCAACCACACCGGGCGCCTGCTGGCTAAGAGTGGAGCCGGAGTCGTGCTGGCCACAGGTGTGACCACCGATGGCGGCGAAGCCGGTTTCGAATCCTATCTGCTTTCACTGGTGCAGGAAATGGGGCGCCCGGATGGCATTCTGGCCGCCGGCGGCGAGCTGGAGCCTAACTCCATGGGCTGGGGCAAGATGCGCCAGCACTTCCTCGCCTCCCTGAGCGGGCGCGAAGAACAATCCCGCGAAGCCCCGGGAGCCGACGGTTCCTACGCTTTCACCCGCCTTTCCGGCATAACCGACCGCGCCCGCATGGATGCCCTGCACCGCGCCGCAGAGGCGGAAATGGAGCGTCCCCAACCCCAGATTCCGCTGCGTATCAACGGAAACGAAGTCGATTCCCCTCTGCTTTGCATCAGCCGCTCACTCACCGCACCCGGCATGGAGGACTACCGCTACCTCTCAGCCGATTTCAACATGGTAAACCAGGTGCTCGACACCGCAGCCAGCGAAGCCGTGCAACTGCCACCCACCCAGGAAGAGCGCCGCATCCACCTGCTGCAGGCTGCCCGCCTGCTGGAAAAGCGCAGCACTGAATTTCTGGCTCTGCTCGTGCGCGATGCAGGCTTCACCATTGAAGAGGCCGATGCCGAAGTGACCAATGCCATTGACTCCTGCCGATTCTACGAACGCAGCTGCGTGCAGGATGGCCTGCTGGATGGCACTCAGCCCTACCCGCTGGGAGTCATCACCGTAGCCCCCAGCCGCGTCCACCCGCTGGAAGAAGCCGTGGCGGGCATCGCCGCCGCCTGGGTCATGGGCAATGCCATTATCTACAAGCCCTCTGCCCACACCGTGCTGCTGGCAGAAAAGCTCACCCAGTTGCTTGCAGAGGCAGGCTTCGTGTTCCCTCGGCTGCAGATGATTCCCTGTCTGGATAACCAGATTGCCCGCAAACTGCTCACCAGTGAGCGAGTGAACGGACTCATCTACCACGGCAGTGCCAAGCACACCTACGCCATGGCCGCCGCCGCAGAAGGACGCCCCGTACTGGGCGGCACAGGAGGGTGCAGCAGCATCTACATTTCATCCCAGGGCGACTGGGCTCAGGCCATCCGCGATATTACCCGCACCCTCTTCTCCCGCGCCGGGCAGGATCCCTCCATGCCCCACCTCCTCTATGTGCATGCCGAGGTGTACGACAACCAGCATTTCATGAACGCCCTGCGCGATGCCGTCTCCAGCGTGGCCGCCCAGCCCGGCTGGATGGAAGGGGCAGATATCGGCCCCATGGGTCGCCCACTCAACGACGACCAGTGGTACCTGCTCACCCAGCTGGGGCCGAATGAAGCCTGGCTTGTGCCCCCGGCCACACTTGAAATCGGCTCCCAGGTATGGACTCCCGGCGTGCGCGTTGGCGTGCAGCCCGGCAGTGCCTTTGCCCAGGCGGTACACAACGTGCCCGTGCTCGGCCTCATCCGCGTTGAAACCACAGAAGAAGCCGGGCGCACCCAGCGCAAGCAATCGCAGGAGCGCGCCCTGGGCATCTACTCCCGCGATTCGCAGGAAATCGAGCTCTGGAGTCGCCTCACCTCCGCCAGCCAGGTCTGCATCAACTGCTGCCCGCTGCACCGCCCCGGGGTACGCCCCCGCGCAGGCTGGCAGAACACCACCCCCATGAGCGGTGGCAGCAATTTCATCACCGCGCTCTGCCAGTGGCAGGAAAATGCGCGGCCGCAGCACCGCGGCACCCAGCGCAACCTGGCCTTCACCCCGTGGGAATCCCTCTCCCCCAAGCCCGGACCGGATGATATCACCCGCCTTTCCTCTGCAGCCGATTCCATCGGCTACTGGTGGGAAAACGAATTCGGCCAGCCCCGCGTGCTGGATGAAAGCCCGGCTTTCCGCACCACGCTGACCTACCGCCCGCTTTCCCTGTGCATCCGCGCAGAGAAAGCCACCAGCGATATCGACCTCTCCATTGCCCTCATGGCAGCGCTCAAAGCCGGCTGCGATATCCAGCTGAGCACGGCCAGCATGCGCGCCTGGATGCCGCGTGCGCTCGAACCGCTCGGCGTTATCATCGCCGTGGAAAGCCGCGATGAATTTGAAGGGCACTTCCCCGCCATGGCCACCTCCGGCACCATGGTGCGCGATACCGCCGCCACCGTCACCACCATGCAGCGCGCCGCGCAGTGCCGCCTGGCACTCTGTGCCGAACCCGTGCTGGCCAACGGCCGTATCGAGCTGCTGCGCTGCCTGCGCGAAGTGGTCACCACCCAGCGTTCTCTCACCCGCAACTAAAGGCTATGCAGGCATGTGCCATCAGCGTGGATGGCTGCACCATCACCCCCGCCAGCCTGGCAGACTGGCGCCGCGGCCGCACTGGGATACACGCCCAGCTGGCCGATTTTCTGGCCGCATGGTGGAGCGATTCGCCCACTATGCCGCTGCAGACCAGCGGCTCCACCGGCGCGCCGAAGCTCATGCAGGCCAGCAAGGAAGCCATGGCCGCCAGCGCTGCCGCCACCTGCCGGGCATTCCGGCTGCAACCGGGCCATACCGCCCTGCTCTGCCTGCCACTGCGCTACATTGCCGGGCAGATGATGGTGGTTCGTGCCGTTGTGGGCGGTTTGCGCCTTATTACAGCCGAACCAAGCTCCACCCCACTGGCGGGCAATCAGTCTGCCATAGACTTCGCCCCCATGGTTCCCATGCAGGTGGTGAGCACCCTGGCACAACCGGATGGTGCCGCCCAACTGACCCGCGTACGCACCCTGTTGCTGGGGGGCGGATTCATTGATCCCGCATTAGAAGAACAGCTCCAGCAACTACCCACCCGCGTATTCGTCTCCTACGGCATGACCGAGACTCTCTCCCACATTGCTCTGCGCGCCGTCAACGGTCCCCGGCGCAGCCAGCTCTACACCCCGCTTCCCGGAGTGCAGGTGCAGCTTTCCCCCGCTGACACCCTGCAACTGGAAGTACCCTACCTGAACACCGGAATCCTCACCACCAACGACCTGGCAGAAATTGCCCCCGATGGCCGTTTCCGCATCCTGGGCCGAGCCGATGCGGTCATCAACTCCGGCGGAATCAAAATCCAGGCCGAAGAACTGGAGCAGGAACTGCACCGCCGCACCGGATTGCGAGTCCTGGCCCTGCCGCACCCGCACCCCACACTGGGCCAATGTGTCGCCCTGCTCTGGGAAGGCCCGGCCGAGGCAGAACCCAGGCTGCGAGCCGCCTGCGCGGCACTGCCCCGCTACCACCAGCCCCGCCTCATGCACCACGCTCCGCTGCCCCGCACGGAAAGCGGGAAACCCGCCCGAGCCCAAGCCCGGAAACTTCTCTCCCAGGATGAACACTGAAGAAGCAACCTACTGCACACGCAGCACAATTATCTGCATGGTCATGCTCATCACCGTACCTGTTTACAAAGTGCTGTGGTTCTCACTCATCGGCTGCAGCCGCGGAGGCAGCGTCCTGTTCCGCATCTTCCGCTGGTGGTAAAGCTCTGCGCCTCCTCCTTCTCCCCCCCTCCAGACGCAGAACGGCCCCGATGCTTTGCAGCACCGGGGCGCATTCTGAAACAACCTGTTAAAAAGGTTTCTGGGGATAAGGGGCTCAGGCCTTGGCGGCGCGGGCCTTCTTAATCATGGAAGCCACAGTCTCGGAGGGCTTGGCACCATTGGCGAGCCACTTCTCCACGCTCTCCAGGTTCAGCGTGAAGTTCTCACCCTCAGCCATGGGGTTGTAAGTACCCACCTGCTCGATGAAATCGCCATCGCGGCGAACACGGCTGTCAACGACAACGATCTTGTAGAAAGGACGGTCCTTGGACCCCTGACGGTTAAGACGGATTGCTACCATATCTGAAAAAGTATAATTTCGGTTGTTTCTGCCCGCGCGGTGCCGTGATACTGAGCACACAGAGCGCATGGCGGTGCGGAAATGTACCACAGGGCAGCCAGCGTGTCAAGCATAAAGGCTGATTTTTTATATACAAAAGTTCAGATACAGGCAGAAAGCAAGCTTTACACCCCCTGCAGGCATGCTAAAATAACACGCATGAGACTCCTTCTGCTCCCCCTGATTGCTCTTTCTCTGGCATCCTGCGCCACACAGACACCACCCCCCGGCCGTCTGTACCACAACCAGGTGAATGTTCAGGAGCTCGGGCAGCGCATCTGGGTCAACGAATGCGCCGGCACCGTGCAGGGCCTGGTCTCCTGGAATGAGGGCGAAGCTTTCCCCTCCCTGGGTATCGGCCATTTTATATGGTACCCCGCCGGGGTGCAGGAGGCGTTCGATGAGAGTTTCCCCACCTTCGTGCGCTATGCCCGCGCCAAGGGGGTGCAGGTGCCAGGCTGCTTTGATGGCCCCGCCCCCTGGGCAGATAAGGCCGCCTTCCTGGCAGACCGCAGCGGCAAGGCCGATGCCATGCGCCGCTGGCTGGCCGGAAACGTGGGCATCCAGACCCGCTTTATCATGCTGCGTTCGCGGCTGGCGCTGCGCCGCATGGTGCAGCAGAGCCGTCATCCCAGGGCCATTGTGGAACGCTATAACGCGCTCTCAGCCACCACGCAAGGCATGTACTGCCTGGTGGACTACGTGAATTTCAAGGGAGAGGGCACCAAAGCCACCGAGCGCTACAAAGGCCAGGGCTGGGGGCTGCTGCAGGTGCTGGAAGAAATGAACGGCTACCCCACTGGTCGCGCCGCCACGGCAGAATTCTCACGCGCGGCCTCGGCGGTACTCACCCGCAGGGTCAGCAACGCCCCCGCCGCCCGCGGCGAAAAACGCTGGCTTGCAGGCTGGCTGAACCGCTGCAAGACCTACCGCTGATACAAATTTGTCACTTTTTGACACTGAGCCAATTGGCCAGTGCCACCACAAAAAGCAAGGCGCAGATGCCGGTGTAAAGCACGCGCTTGGCCAGCAGTTCATCCTGCGGGGCGAGGTACCAGTAGGCACCACCCAGAGCTGCAAAGCCGATGATGAGGATGATAATGCTGATTTTATTTGCCTGCCACATGGTGTAATGAGACAATTCACCCGCCGCCTGCACTGGCAAACGGCGGGTGACGGTGGGTAAATCAGTAGTTCACCGCCTCAATGCGGAAATAGGACTGGGGATGGTCGCACACCGGGCAGATAGCCGGAGCCTTCTTACCAATCTGAATGTGGCCGCAGTTACCGCACTGCCAGATCTGGTCGCCATCGCGGGAGAACACCAGGCCACCCTCAATGTTGGCAAGCAGCTTGCGGTAGCGCTCCTCGTGGTGCTTCTCTACGGCAGCCACGCCATCAAACAGCACAGCCAGCTCCTCAAAGCCTTCCTCACGGGCTTCCTTGGCAAAAGTGGCATACATATCCTTCCACTCATAATTCTCACCATCAGCAGCATCCTTCAGGTTTTCCATGGTGCTGGGAATACCGCCGTTGTGCAGCGCCTTGAACCAGAGCTTGGCGTGCTCTTTCTCATTGCGGGCTGTCTCTTCGAACAGCTCGGCAATCTGCACATAGCCATCCTTCTTGGCCTTGGATGCGTAGTAGAGATACTTGGTGTGTGCCTGAGACTCACCGGCAAAAGCGGTGGCCAGGTTAGCAGCAGTCTTTGTTCCTTCCAGGTTCATAATGTCGTGTATTGTTGGTTAAATGTTTCTGGCACTTTTGACGTATCGTGAAGGCCAGCGTCACGAATCCTACCAGAAAGGCATGCATATGTAAATACATTTCTTCACACCATGACGCAAAGTTCCGCACACACGCGCGTGTGCGAAAGAAAAATGCTTGCCTTTTGCCCCCATCTCTGGTAGTGTATTCCGCGTATGAAGAGAAGCCTCACTGTCATTAGTCTGGGGGTCGGCATGCTCGCGACCCTTTCTTCCTGCAGCTATTTCCGCAACAATAGCGACACGCTGGGCTATGAGGAAGCCATGCCCATGAGCGAAGTAGCCATTGGTGATGAAGAACTTCCGCCCTGGGTACTCGAAGGCGACACCACTTACCAGGTGCCCGCCGGCGACCGCACGCCTGAGATGAACCGCAACCACTACGCCACCCCCGAGCCGGGCGAATCCATGGCCGTTTCCAATGGCCTTACCGGGCAGAAGCAGCCCGCCGTTGCGGCAGATGACACCGTGGTGGATTCCCACGTGGCCGATGATTTTGACCCCTACGCCATGCCGGAAAGCCCGGCAACTGCCACTGCTGCCACCCCGGCACCGGCACGCCCGGCAGTAGCGGCGGCATCCAAGCCCAAGGCCACCAGGAAGACACCTGCCAAGAAGGTGAAGAAGGTGAGCGAACCCGCTCTCGTGGTGTATAAGGTGCGCCCCGGTGACAACCTGTACGAAATCGCCAAGCGCAGCAACACCACCATTGCCCAGATCCGCAAGGACTCCGGCATCAAGGGTGATATCATCCACCCCGGGCAGATTATCAAGGTGCGCTTCACTCCCAAGGGCTACAAGGCCAGCAAGAACAAGCAGACCCCGGTGAGCACCACCTACGTGGTGAAGAAGGGTGATATGCTCTCCAAGGTGGCTGCCCGCAACGGCATCACCCTGGCCGCCCTGCTGAAAGCCAACAAGATGACCATGGCCCAGGCCAACAAGGTGCGCCCCGGCACCAAGATTATCATCCCCGGCAAGAGCACCACGGTCTCCAAGAAGAACAAGCGCCGCCGCTGATTAACAGCCCCACCGCTGCCGGCATATGAACTTCCACCCCGTACTCCGCTATCCCGCCTGCGCCGCTACCGCGTTGCTGCTCAGCTCCTGCGTGGTGAAGGATGGTAGTCTGGATTTCACGTGGTGGAAGGATGCCGCCGCTCCGGTCATGGAGGATGACGTGGTCATCGACACCGGCTCCGGGCAGCACTACTCATCCACGCCTGCACCCGCACAGGTACCCGACACCTCGATACCCAGGGAAACGCCTGCAACACCCGAGCCCGCCCCGGCACCGCGTGTAGCCACCCAGCAGCAGCCCAGGGTTGCACCGCCCACAGGCACCCCGGCGGTACACACTGTGCAGCGGGGCGACACTCTCAGCGCCATAGCCCGCCGCTACGGCACCACCGTGCGCGCACTGGTGGCAGCCAACGGCATGGCCAGCGCAGATGTGCCGCTGAAAATCAACCAGATACTGGTCATCCCGAAAGCGGGGGTCACATATGCCACCCCCGCTGCCACTCCCGGCACCTACGTGGTACAGCCGGGTGATACACTCTTCGGCATAGCCCGCCGCTACGGCGTGCCCGCCGCAGCCCTCATGCAAGCCAATGGTCTCACCCCGGCCACGGCAGATAACATCAAAGTGGGTACAACCCTCCGCATCCCGACGGTCAGATAAGACATGAAACACAACATTCTCCCCGCAACACTCGCATCCCTCCTTCTGGCTGCCTGTTCGCAGCACTACGAGCCCCTGTATGAATCCACCACCGGTTTACAACCCGGCATGCCCGGGGTGCAACCCCTCGTGCAGCCCGTTGTGCAGCCCCAGCTGCCCAACCCGCTCGACCTGCCCGGCAAAAACCTGCCTACCTATGTGAACGCCTACCCCGCCGGCACCCACGAGCACTTCGCCGCCAAAAAGGAATACCCCCTTACGATGGAAACCTATGCAGATGACTCCCTGCTCCGCCAGGTAACCCGCGCCAACTCCAAGCTTGTCATCTGCATTCCGCAGCAGCGCGCCCGTCTGTACGTGAACGGCCGCGTGGCGATGGACTGGCCGGTTTCCACCGGCACCAACGGACATGAAACCCCCACGGGCGTGTTCCGCGTCATCGAGAAGAATGAAGATCACCGCTCCAGCCGCTACGGCAAGTTCATAGATGCCAATGGCAAGGTGACCAACAGCAACGCCGACCTCACCCACGGCCTGCCCGAAGGCCAGACTTTCGAAGGCGCAGGCATGCCCTACTGGCACCGCTTCACCCCCGATGGCGTGGGGCTGCACACCGGCAAGGTGATTGCCGGCAAGCGACTTTCCCACGGCTGCATCCGCACCCAGAACCACGTGGCCAAAAAGTTCTTCCAGCACTCGGTTATGGGCCTGCCGGTCTACATTACCCGCGCGGTGGAAGATTACTACCGCGGTGGTTTCGTGAAACCCATCGATGTGAAGTACCGCCCGAAACCCGGCAACGACTACACCGATATGGCCCCGGTAGAAATCAAGATTATCCCGGCCAACTCACCGGAAGCCCACTTCCAGGCCTGATTTTCCCCACTGCCCTGCCTCCATGGCAGGGCAGTTTTCTCCATCCATCCCCCCCATGCCCACATACCGCACCCTTCGCTGCGCCAACGCCGGTTTGTACGCAGCCGCCACCATCATGGTAGTGGCCGCAGCCATTTACGTACTCTGCTGCAAAGAAACGTTCTGGCAACAGGTGGCGGCCGTGCTGGGAGCAGTAGCAACCCCGGTATGGGCCGCGCACTATATCCTGTTGCGCTTCACGGTAGATGCCCGGGGCATCACCCGCCGCAGCCTGCTGGGCAGCATTACCCTGTGCTGGGCAGAGCTCACGGATGCCCAGCTGAAAGAGACCCAGAGCCAAGGCACGGAAAGCTGCACCATCTGCCTGCAGGCCGGGGAAAAGAGCATGCGCATCAGCTCCGAGCTGCTGCCGCTGGAAGAAGTGCAGGAACTCGCAAAGGAGCTGCGCGAATGCGGCATACTGCATTGACTCCCCAACAGTTTGTTGATTTTTTTGAAAAAAAGACTTCCCAAACGGGAACTTTTTGGTATAATGCGCGCGTCTGACCACGGCACCTGCCGCACGGGCCGGAGCCGGGCAACCCAGACAAGCCCATACATATATGTCTGATTACACAACACGAGTGCTGGAACAAGTTCGCGCCAAAAATGCAGGCGAACCCGAGTTCCTCCAGGCCGTACAGGAAGTCATCTCCACCATTGAACCTGTGCTGTCTGCCAATAAAAAGTACGAAGACAATTGCATCCTCGAACGCATCGTAGAGCCGGAACGCACCATCATCTTCCGCGTACCCTGGCAGGACGATGCAGGCAAAATCCACGTAAACCGTGGCTACCGCGTCCAGTTCAACAGCGCTATCGGCCCGTACAAAGGCGGCCTGCGTTTCCACCCCTCCGTGAACCTGGGCATCCTCAAGTTCCTCGGCTTCGAGCAGATTTTCAAAAACTCCCTCACCACCCTGCCCATGGGCGGTGGCAAGGGCGGTTCCGACTTCGACCCCAAAGGCAAGAGCAACGCAGAAGTCATGCGTTTCTGCCAGAGCTTCATGACCGAGCTCTGCCGCCACATCGGCGCTGATACCGACGTACCCGCCGGCGATATCGGCGTGGGTGGCCGCGAAATCGGCTACATGTACGGCCAGTACAAGCGCCTGCGCAATGAGTTCACCGGCGTGCTCACCGGCAAGGCCCTCAACTGGGGCGGCTCCCTCATCCGCCCGGAAGCCACCGGCTACGGCACCGTCTATTTCGCCCAGAACATGCTCGCCACCCGCAACGATGACCTCGCCGGCAAGGTATGCGTGGTCTCCGGCTCCGGCAACGTGGCCCAGTACCTGGTGCAGAAGCTCAATCAGCTGGGTGCCAAGGTGGTCACCATGTCCGACTCCAACGGCTACATCTACGACCCCGAAGGCATCAACGAAGAAAAGCTTGCCTGGATCATGGAGCTCAAGAATGAGCGCCGCGGCCGCATCAAGGAATACGCCGCAGCATTCAAGAGCGCCCAGTACTTCGAAGGCCAGCGCCCCTGGAGCGTACCCTGCGACTGCGCTTTCCCCTGCGCCACGCAGAACGAAATCAACGGCGCAGAAGCAGCCACCCTCATCAAGAACGGCTGCATGCTCGTGGCCGAAGGTGCCAACATGCCCACTGATCTGGAAGGCATCAACAACTACCTGGCCGCCAGGATTCTCTACGGCCCCGCCAAGGCTGCCAACGCCGGCGGCGTGGCTACCTCCGGCCTGGAAATGAGCCAGAACAGCATGCGCCTGAGCTGGAGCAGCGAAGAAGTGGATGCCAGGTTGTTCAACATCATGAAGAACATTCATGAGAACGCCTACAACCACGCCCGCGAATACTCCAGGGACTGCACCGACACCTTCACCAACTATGTGGCCGGTGCCAATATCGCCGGCTTCGTGAAAGTGGCAGACTCCATGATTGCCCAGGGCCTCGTCTGAATGGATTAAGGATTAAATCAGGAATCCGACCTTCCCCCTTACTCTTTTTCAGAAGAACCACATGTAATTTCCCCGCATGCCGCCGCAGATTCTCCGGGCCGGAGACTGCGGCGGCATTTTTCCAGCTTTTCTATCCGTTTTCAGCTTGCCAACGCCGGGTTATGTGTTAAAATACACTATAATAATGCCTCGCATGAACAGGATATTTTCCATACTCTTAGCGCTGCTTCTGATGCTCGGCTTCCACGGCTGCCAGCAGCAGCTGAATAGTAATGCACGCACCCCCAAGTACGTGTACCACGCAGGCTACACCCCCAAAAAGCTCCGCAGCGGCAAGGTGACCGTGCCCTACAAAGCCCCGGCCCGCATCAAAAAAGCCATTGCCGCCGGCAACAAGATTGTGGGCAAGCCCTACCGCCTGGGCGGCGGCCACGGCAAGCACTACGATAAAGCCTACGATTGCTCCGGCTCCGTAGCCTTCATTCTGCATGAATGCGGCATGCTCAAAAAAGACAGCTACCCCTCCTCCCGCGACTTCCTCAAATGGGGGCACCCCGGCTTCGGCAAATGGCTCACCGTCTACGCCAAGCGCGGCCATGTGTTCCTCATGATTGCCGGCATGCGGTTCGATACCACCGGCACCCGCCGCGGCATGGGCCCGCGCTGGTACACCGAATCCCGCCCCTGCGGCGGCTTCTACGTGCGCCACGTGCCGGGGCTCTGATTATCTTCTGCCCACACATATTAACCATATTATCCTTAAAGATGAACGAACTGAACGAACTCAACCACGGCACCCAGCGTATTGATGCCATCATGCAATACTGGGGGCTGGATAATCACGACCTGGTCACCGTCTCTACCGAGCAGCTCACCCACAAGCAGGTGCAGAAAGCCCGCCAGGGTCGCGAGCTCACCCTCAAGATGATGCAGAAAGTGGCCCGCGCCCTCAATGTAGCCATCTGGTACCGCCTGGATGACGAAGCCAAGGAGACTTACTACGAATACATCCACCGCGACCTCTTCACCTACGCCAAGGGCTTCGACCCCGCCTGGCAGGACCCCAACCAGAAGTAAAAAGTACGAGGTACGAAGTGGGAAGTGCGAAGTTTTCCACCACCCTCGGCTCCCTCGGGACAAACAATCGTCAATTGTCAATCGTCAATTGTCAATTCACATGTCGTTAAGCGTAACAGAGCTGGTCTGCCGGTTGAAACAGGCGGTGGAGGTCAACATCGGCGAGCAGAGCGTAGTGGGTGAAATAGGCTCCTGCAAAGCCGCCAGCAGCGGCCATATCTACTTCACGCTCAAGGATGCGCACTGCCAGCTGCAATGCGCGCTCTACGCATTCCGCGCGCGCAGCATGCGGCTGCACCTGCGCGAAGGCATGCTGGTGGAGCTGCGCGGCAAAGCCACCGTGTGGGAAGGACGCGGGGCGCTGCAATTCATCGTCGATTCCGTGAAAGAAGCCGGCGTTGGCAGCCTGCAGCAGCAATTTGAAGCACTCAAAGCCCGCCTGGCTGCAGAAGGGCTCTTCGATGCCGCCCGCAAACGCCCCCTGCCCCGGTTCCCGCAAAGCGTGGCACTGGTCACCAGCGCCACCGGAGCCGTCATCCAGGATATGCGCCACCGGCTGGAGCAACGCGCCCCGTGGATGCACGCCTACCTCTACCCCGTGCAAGTGCAAGGCAAAGGCGCAGAACTGGGCATCGTGCGCGCCCTGGAGAAGCTCGGCAGCCCCACCCGCCACGGCCTGCCCGCGGTAGACTACATCATCATTGCCCGCGGGGGCGGCAGTCTGGAAGATTTGTGGTGCTTCAACGAAGAAGTACTGGCCCGTGCCATAGCCGCCTGCCCCGTACCCGTGGTCTCTGCCGTGGGCCATGAGACCGATTTCACCATAGCCGACTTCGTGGCCGACCTGCGCGCCCCCACCCCCACCGCCGCCATCGAGCTCACCACCCCCGATGCCGCCGAACTGCGCACCCGCCTGGCCGCCACCGCCCGGCAACTGCACCAGCAACTCACCCGCAGCCTGGAAATGGCGCGGCTGAAGCTCCGGCTGGTGCAGCAGAGCCGCCTGGGCACCCCTCAGGAACTCCTTGTCCCCTACCAGCAGAAGCTCGACTCCCTGACCGAAGAACTGCACACCGCCCTGCAAACCCGCCTGCAGAACGAGCGCAACCGCCTGGCCATGAGCCGCGCGCGGCTCTCTGCCAGCGCCGTGCTGCGCCATATAGAGCACGCCTCCACCCGGCTGCAGCACAGCAGACAGCTCCTGCTCAGCACCCTTCACTCCCGCCTGACCGCCCACCGCGCCAGGCTCGAAAACCTGGCTGCAAAAATCACCGCAGCCAGCCCCCAGAACGCGCTCGACCGCGGATTTGCCCTCGTCAGCACGGCAGATGGGCGCCTCGCGCGCGATGCCGCCGCTCTGCACCCCGGCCAGCAACTCAGCATCCAACTCGCCAAAGGAAAAATCCAGGCCACCGTCAACTGACCATGCACAAACTGCTACCCACAATCCTGCTCGCCCTGCTGCCAGCCATGGCAGAAAGCTACTACGACCGCAACGGTGCCTACCAGGGACGCACCGAAACCGATGCCTCCGGAAACACCCGCTTCTACGACCGCAGCGGCTCCTACCAGGGCAGCCGCAGCAGCGATGGCCGCTTCTACGACCGCAACGGCGCCTACCAGGGCCGCATGCAGGACGGCCGATTCTACGACCGCAACGGTGCCTACCAGGGACGCACCCAGGATGGCCGCTACTACGACCGCAACGGCGCCTACCAGGGACGCCAGGAAAACGGCCGTTTTTACGATAGAAATGGCGCCTACCGCGGCAGGAAACAATAAAATTTCCACTTTCTACAAAAAAAGTCTTGCAAAGCCGCCCGCCGTGGTGTATATTCCCCCCGCACCCAGTGCGAAACCAATGCTCGGATGGCGGAATTGGTAGACGCGTTAGACTAAGGATCTAATGGGGAGACCCGTGGGGGTTCGAGTCCCCCTTCGAGCATACGAAAGGCCTGCAAGCAATGCTTGCGGGCCTTTCTGCGTTTTCTGAATCTGGTACCGCAACCTGAGGCACGGGCAAAGAAAAAGCCCCCGTTAGCGGTGCGGCAACACCCGGGGGCTGATTCATGATAACATTGATAATGCGAAGGTTTGGGTCAAGCCCAAATAATGTGGAATTCGAATTTTCATATCACCACGTGACCACATTCCATTAACACCCTTAACCGGTAGTTCTCAAAGTTACGATAGCCATAGGCTCGGCGTTGAATTAATTTCATTTTTCGATGAAAGCCTTCCGTGATTCCATTGCTTTTGGTGAAACGCCACATACGGATGATAGGCTCAAACCACTGTCGGATTGTGCGCCCCAGTTTTTTGAATATCTCCGGCGCTTCATGAAGCATCTGCCACACCATTTCCTTGAGCCTTTCCAGCAGCGGTATGCAATTGGTCCGCTTTCTTTCCTTTATGCTCAATAATGTACATAACTCTTCCTTGAAATCGTAGGCGGTCTGAATGGCTGGATGCCCACTGAATTCCTTTTCCAGTAGCAGCCTCTGTGCAGGTCTCAGGTTGACCCCCTTTGTACGCAGGGCACAGGTAATGCCCCGCTTCCATTTTATCTCGGGATCGACGGCCTTGCAGAACTCATGGAACGTATCAATAATGAGCCGTATTACATGAAATCGGTCTGCCACT
>JAFXDR010000010.1 GCA_017521145.1 Akkermansia sp.
CCCTTGCCCAGCATCTCGGCCAGCACATCATCGCCCTGGAGCCCGGGCAGCATCTGCGGCATGACCTGGCTACCCACGCGGTAGCCGATGAGATAGGACATCACTTTAATCATCTGTTCTTTATCCATGCCGCTACTGTATCACCCCGCAGCGGCGAAATCAACTTTCTTCCCGGTCATAAACGACCATATTACTCCCCCGAATTATATGTGTGCCAAAGATTTTGTAAGCTACGGAAATATCAGCAACATTGAGGAAGCAGCCCACCCTCTGCCCGATAAATGCGAATTTGGCGAGCCGCAGGCGAGCGGAAAATAAGCCCCGGCAGGGGCGTAAGAACACTAGCCGGGGGTAAGAGCGCGTCAGCGCTCGCAGCCCCCGGTATATTGAAAAAAATATCGGAGCCCCGGAGGGGTGACAGAAAGCACAGCATCAGTGTATTGCATCGCCTTCTGTCACCCCTCCGGGGCTCCATTTTAATTTGCCGCATTCCGGGGGCTGCGCCCGCAAAGCGGGCTTATCCCCCGACTAGTGTTCTTTCACCCACTTCGTGGGCTCAAAATTCCTCGGGCTTTCAGCCCGACAAATTCCAATTTATCGAGTTTTCAGCAGTGTGCGAATTGGGCGTTCGGAGCCGGGGTGGCTCACTTTCTGCGGCGGCGGGCGGCCAGGGCAGCCAGGGCCAGCAGGCTCAGGGTGGCGGTAGCAGGCTCGGGGATGTTGAAGTAGACAAAGCCAACGTCTGCCGGGGCAAAATAGCCTATTGCCTCTCCGGTTGCCGTCAGAGCCGTTACAGTCAGTTTTTCCGCATCATCAAACTTCACATTCTCACCGAAGTGAACACGCACCCAGCCATCCACCGGCGTGGTGAGTTCAGTGAAATCAAGCACCATGCCGGTGCCGGTGAGGGTGAGTGAACCACTTAATGCCGTGGATTCCACATCCAGCACCGCTGTGCCGGCGGCCAGCTGTATCTGAATATCGGTGTTGCCACTCGTGCTGAGAGTCAGGGAGGAATCCAGCGATGCGCTGGTCAGCTTTGTGTTGCCACTACCCAGCGCCAGCGTGGTTTCCTGCATGGAAACAGTGGCGCCATAGGCTGAAGTAATGGCACTGGAAGAATCCAGATAAAGCTCACAGAGCTCCACGCTCACATCCTTCTGCAGCGACATGACAGCGGAGGCTATGCGCCCGGATTTCCCCTCGGCAGCTTCCAGTCGCAGTCTGGTTTCAGAGCTGATGGTGGATTCCACCTTCTCCAGGGCGCCGCTCTCTGCAGTGCCTTTCAGGGAGGCCAGCTCCGTGCTGCCACGCTGCCAGGAAAGCGTGGCATCCTTCGCCAGCTTCACATCGCCCTTGTGGCCGTAATAAGCCTTGATAGCGGCGGTAGATTCCAGCTTCTCGCCACCCTCGATGTATTCCTCATCGTACTGCACACCCTCGTGCATGATATAAGTGCCTTTTTCCTGCACCGTCACCGTGCCGGTCAGGCGGGCATGGCTCTCCAGCTCAAAGGTGGCGCCTTTCTGCACGGTCACATTCATCTTCGCATCGGCATAGTGCCAATCCTTATCACGGGTGGTAAAGTCTGCCGTTTCGCGCGTATGGGTCGTGCCATAGCCATGCACCGTGAGAGTACCGGCCAGCTTCACGGTGCCATTTTCCACAGTCAGCCCGCTATCGGCATGTTCCAGACTGGTGCGGATGCTGTTCAGCTCCCAGGTGCCCCCGCCGGCATAGATGATACCCAGTGCAGAATCTTTGGAATCGCGGAAGGAACCGACAAATTTCTGATTCCCGCTCTCCTTGAAACTAAGGGCCGCATGCTGAGAAGAGCCGTTGCTGATGATGGCTTCCTCCGTCAGCGCATTGATGGTGAAACCATCGCGTGTTTCGCCACCGCTCAGGTACCAGTCCATCTTGTTGCCATTCATATCCAGCGTGCCGCCGCCGTTGCCGAAGGTCAAATCGCGCTTAATCTGATTCACATCAGCAATGCGAAGCACCGCCCCCGTGTTCACCAGCACATTATAAGCAGCATAATACCCCTTTTGCTGGTTTAACAGAGTTTCACCCGCACCACCCACATTCAGGAAAATCTCATTATTGCCATTGCCGCAGATATTCAGCGTACCCTCGCCTACCTTGCGCCACTCGCGCATGTAGTCTGCATCTGCATTGCACAGTTTCACATTCACCTGCACCCCGGCATCCACCACATAGCCGGCGGAGTTCAGCTGATTGCTCCCGGCAGGATTCACATCAAAAGTGACATTCTTCCTGCCATTGGCTGCAAAATGCAGATAGCCGGTGCCTAAATCAGTATCCTTCGTCACGTTGATGGTGTACGATGCGTTATCAGCAGCAGCCTCAAACACCAGGTTCTGCATCTGGAACAACTTGGAATAAGTGAGTCCCGTGGCAGCCACCACATTCTTATCAACCACCACCACACTAGCCGTGGCATTCAGGTAATCATTACCGTAGGCATACCAGGCATCGCTGTTCTTCAAGTTAGAAA
>JAFXDR010000105.1 GCA_017521145.1 Akkermansia sp.
GGACACAATTTTCGCGGAAAAGGAGGGGAGCAGCACGCGAAACCCCTTGCAATGCAGCGGTAGTGTGTTATGATACAACCATGAACCGCCTGCCGATTCCGCAATATGTGATGGCTCTGGCCCATGTGGCCGCCCTGCGCTCCGAAGACCCCTACCGCAAGGTGGGTGCCGCTGCGCTGGATAAGGACAACCGCGTGATCGGCACCGCCTACAACGGGCTCTTCCCCGGATTCGACGCACCGGAGGGATTCTGGGCATCGCGCGACGAGCGGCAAAAGTTCATGCTGCACGCAGAAATCAACCTGTGCAGCCTGTTCAAACGCGGTGAAGCCCGCATCGTGGCCTGCACCACCATGCCCTGCACCTCGTGTATGCAGGCACTCTGCGCCCACGGCGTGAAGAAGATTTACTACGGCGAAGACTACGCCGCCTCCCAGGCACCGGCTATTGCCGCCATGTATGGGGTGGAGCTCATCAAAGTGGAGGACTACCCGCTTTCCACACGTTTCCCGCTGGTTGCCCCCAAGGTGGAATCCCCCGCCTGCAATTGCAGCAACGAAGAAGAAACCCTTCCGGTGGAAAGCCGGCTGCGCGGATGTTTCATGGGCCTTATGTGTGGTGATGCCCTTGGCGCACCGGTAGAATTCCATAGTCCCAGCGATGTATGTTCCCTGTACCCGGATGGTATCTCGGGCATGGTAGACGGGTGGGGCTGCACAGATGAACGCCGCAGCGGTGAAATCACCGATGATTCCGAAATGGCCATTGCCCTGCTCCGCAGTCTGCTCAACGAGCAGGGATTCAACTCCCTGGCCATCCAGTCGCAGTATATCGACTGGCTCTCCACCGACCCGGATGACGTGGGCGGCACCATACGCAGCTCTCTGAACGGCAAGTTCAATGCCGATTCACAAGCCAACGGGGCGCTCATGCGCGTAGCTCCCCTGGCCCTCTATGCCACCCTGCACCCGGAATGGGACTGGGAAACCGCCGCCATCAAGGAATGCAAGCACACCCACATCAACCCGCGCTGCATTCATGCCAACGTCATCTACGTTGAATCCCTCATCCTCGCGCTGCAAGGCTACACCCCGCAGCAGATATACACCACAGCCTGCAACCGCGCCCAGGAGCTCGATGACGTGCAGCTTCTCAGCCGTCTGCGTGCGGCAGAATACGAAGAACCCGAATATTACCCCCAGGCAGGCTGGGTGGAAATTGCTTTCCAATGCGCCTACTACTGGCTGCTGCACGCCACCGATTACCCCTCGGCCATGTGCCGCATCGTGAATCGCTGCGGAGACCCCGATACCAACGCCGCCATAGCCGGAGCGCTGCTGGGGGCAGTCTATGGCGACTGCGGCATCCCCCGCGAATGGCAGAATGAAGTACTCTGCTGCCGCTGCGAACGGCCCATGCGCTACCGCGCCGCCCAGGGCATGCAACTGCTGGAGGAGCTCATCGTCCAAGCCCAATGAGTGCTCCCCTGCTCCAGGTCCGCGACCTCACGGTCGAGTTTCACTCCCGCGCCGGGGTAAACTACGCCGTCAACGGTGTTTCCTTTGACCTGCACACCGGCGAAACGCTCGGCATCGTGGGCGAATCCGGCTCCGGCAAATCGGTGACCTGCTCCACCCTCATGGGGCTGCTGCCCAGCCCGCCTGCCCGCATCGGAGAAAATTCCCGCGCATGGTTCGATGGTACCGACCTGCTGCACGCACCGGAAAAAGTGCATGCCACCCTGCGCGGGCAGCGCATCTCCATGATTTTCCAGGACCCCATGACCTGCCTGAACCCCTGCATGTGCATCGGCGACCAGGTGGCGGAGCCACTCGTGCTGCACCAGGGGCTCAGCTGGCGCGAAGCCCGCCGCCGCGCAGTGGAAGAACTGGCCCGCACCGGCATACCCGAGCCGGAAAAACGCGCCCTGGCCTATCCGCATGAATTCTCCGGCGGCATGCGCCAGCGCGTCATGATTGCCATGGCTCTCATCACCCGCCCGCAAATCCTTATTGCCGATGAACCCACCACCGCGCTCGATGTGACCGTGCAGAAGCAGGTGCTCGACCTCCTCCGCGACCGCCAGCAGGAACTCGGCACCGCCATCATCCTCATCACGCACGACCTCGGCGTGGTGCGGCAATACGCCCACCGCATCCAGGTCATGTATGCCGGCAGCATTGTGGAAAGCGCACCGGCCGAAGAACTCATCCGCCACCCGCGGCATGCCTACACCCGCTCCCTCATGGCCTCCATTCCCAGTGCCGCCGACAAAGGCCGCCGCCTGCAAACCATTCCCGGTCTGCCCCCCACCCTGCGCGAACCTGTCACCGGCTGCGCCTTCCGCCCCCGCAACACCCTGGGCAACCCCGTCCTCTGCCTCACCGACCGCATCCCCGAACTTGTGGAAATCTCCCCCGGTCACTGGGTGCGGAACTGCCCCGGTTGTGTGACTCCCTGACCGCAGGTCAGGATATCGTCCCGGGCAAAGCCCGGGATTGGGAAACGGGACTAAAGTCCCGAGCTCCGACAAATGCCCCCGCTGCGCGAGGACAAAAACAATTACCAATAACTCCTTGAATAACAAACCAGGAGAGCTTAGAATCCCACCCTATGAACCACAAGCTCACCACCGCCGCCGGAGCACCGGTGGCCGATAACAACCGCTCGCTCACCGCGGGACCGCGCGGGCCCATGCTTATGCAGGATACCTGGCTTTTCGAAAAGCTCAGCCACCTGAACCGCGAGGTCATCCCGGAGCGCCGTATGCATGCCAAGGGATTCGGAGCATTTGGCGTGTTCCGGGTCACGAATGATATCACCCGCTACACCTGCGCCGATTTGTTCTCCTCCATCGGCAAAGAGACGGAAGTCTTTGTGCGTTTTTCCACCGTGGCGGGGGAACGAGGCGCAGCCGATGCCGAACGCGACATCCGCGGCTTTGCCGTGAAATTCTACACCCGCCAGGGCAACTGGGATCTGGTGGGCAACAACACCCCCGTCTTCTTCCTGCGCGACCCCCGCAAGTTTGCCGACCTGAACCACGCCATCAAGCGCCACCCGGCCAGCGGCCTGCACAGCCCCGCCGCCAACTGGGATTTCTGGACCTCCCTGCCCGAGGCCTTCCACCAGGTCACCATCGTGATGAGCGACCGCGGCATCCCGGATGGCTTCCGGCACATGCACGGCTTCGGCAGCCATACTTTCTCGCTCGTCAATGCGCAGAGCGAGCGCATCTGGTGCAAGTTCCACTGGGTGTGCCAGCAGGGCATCCGCAACCTGACAGATGCCCAGGCAGCCGCCCTCATTGCCGCCGACCGCGACAGCGCCGGAACCGACCTGTACCAGGCCATCGCGCAGGGCAATTTCCCGAAATGGAAGCTCTGCATCCAGGTCATGACTGATGCCGAGGCCGCTGCATTCCCCTTCAATCCCTTTGATTTGACCAAGGTTTGGCCGCACGGGGATTTCCCGCTCATCGAGGTGGGAGAAATGGTACTCAACCGCAATCCGCAGAACTACTTTGCCGAGGTGGAACAGGCCGCATTCAACCCCGCGCAGGTAGTGCCGGGCATCGGATTCTCGCCGGATAAGATGCTGCAGGGGCGGCTCTTTGCTTATGGGGATGCCCAGCGCTACCGGCTGGGGGTGAATCACCACCTCATCCCGGTGAACCGCCCGCGCTGCCCTTTCCACAGCTACCACCGCGATGGCCAGATGCGCACGGATGGCAACCTGGGCGATACCCTCACCTACGAGCCGAATAGCTACCACGAATGGCAGGAACAGCCGCAGTTCATGGAACCGCCCCAGCACATCTGCGGTGATTCCGGCCACTGGGATTATGCTAATGATGACGATGACTACTTTGCCCAGCCCCGCGCCCTGTTCCTGCTCATGAATGCAGAACAGCGCCAGGCCCTCTTCGACAACACCGCCCGCGCCCTGGCCGGCGTGCCGGAGTTCATCCGCCAGCGCCACCTGGAGCATTGCTTCCGCTGCCACAGGGAGTATGGCGAGGGTGTGGCTGCCGCCCTGGCGCCCCAGTCCTGACCGCAGGTCAGGATATCGTCTGCACCGCAGGGGCAGATATCGTCCATGCGCAGCATGGATATCGTCCCGGGCAAAGCCCGGGATATCGTTCCCGATATGCCTTAGTTTATTGTTTCCCAAGGGTTGCGAGATTATTTGCCATTGATTCACGGTAAACGATATCCAGCCTCCTGCGGAGGCTGGACGAAATCCGGCTTTGCCGGACGATATCGCCCTGCGGGCGACGATATCCTCGCTGCGCTCGGACTTAAGGCTCAACCCAACGCCCATGGTCCTTGATGAGCTGCACGAGGTGCTGCACGGCTTCCTCCTGCGGGATATTCATGACCACGGGGGTATGACCCACGTAGAGGTTAATCTTGTTCGGGGCACCGCCCACGTAGCCGAAATCGGCATCGCTCATCTCACCGGGGCCGTTCACGATGCAGCCCATGATGGCGATTTTGACGCCTTTCAGGTGACCGGTGGCCTCGCGGATGCGGGCGGCGGCTTCCTGAATGTTGTAATGCGTGCGGCCACAGGACGGGCAGGAAACGTACTCCGTCTTGCTCAGGCGCACACCGGCGGCCTGCAGGATATTGAAGCCCAGGCGCGCAGCCTTGTCGGGGTCGGTTTCGCGGCGCACCAGCACGGCATTGCCGATGCCGTCGCAAAGCAGCGCACCGGCATTCACGCCGCCGGCCATGGGAGCAGAGAGGGAATCCTGCCCGTTGCAGAGCGTATCCTTGAGCAGGATGCTGTGGCGGGTCGGGATGACGGCGGCCAGCAGCCGGAAAGCCTGCACCACCGGCATATCGATGCCGTCCTTCACCGTGACCAGCGTGGCGGGAGCCGCGGCCAGGGCGGCGGTGGCGGCGGCATCGCGCGGGTCGAGCTCCACCGGTGCGCAGTCCTCGTAGGAGATTTCCGGCATAAAGTCCTTCATCACGGCGGGGTCGAGCGCCTTGCAGGCGGTCTCCGGCAGCACGACGCGCACCGGCTCATTCCAGCCCAGGCTTACACCACCGCGGGTGATGAGCTCGGCCTTGCGCTTGTTGAATTCAAAGGGGTTGAAAGCATCCGGCGCATCCACAGGGAGCGGAGCAGCAGGAAGCACCACGCCGGGCTGGTAGGGAGCCGCCAGCTCAAAACCGGGTGCAATCTCAAACACCGGGTCCTCCGTCAGCGAAACTCGCAGGGTATCGCCAATGCCATCGGCCAGCAGGGAACCCACGCCCGTGGCGCTCTTGATGCGGGCATCCTCGCCCTCGCCAGCCTCAGTCACGCCCAGGTGAATGGGATAGTTCCAGTCGAGGCCTTCCTCGGCCAGTCGCTTCACCAGCAGGCGGTAAGCCTGAATCATGACCTTCACGTTGGAAGACTTCATGGAGAATACCAGCTGGTGGTAATCCAGCTCGCGGGCAATACGGGCAAACTCCAGCGCACTCTCCACCATGCCATCGGGCGTGTCGCCGTAGCGGTTCAGAATGCGGTCGGAAAGTGAGCCGTGGTTCGCCCCCAGACGCACGGCGCGGCCATGTTCCTTGCAGAAGAGCACCAGCGGAGTAAAAGCCGTGCGGATTTTCTCGATTTCCTCCTCGTATTCATAGTCGGTGTAGTCGCGCTCCACAAACTTTTTCTTATCCACGAAGTTGCCGGGGTTCACGCGGATTTTCTCCACCCACTTGGCAGCCTCCATAGCGGCATCGGGCTTGAAGTGGATATCGGCCACCAGCGGCACATTGCACCCGGCGGCGCGCAGCTCGCGGGCGATGTTTTCCAGATTGGCGGCATATACCTTGGTCTGTGCGGTGAGGCGGATAATTTCGCAGCCGGCCTCAGCCAGTGCCAGCGATTCACGCACGCAGCCGGCGGTATCCAGCGTATCACTGGTCAGCATGGACTGGATGCGGATGGGATTGGTGCCTCCAATCCCCACATTTCCCACCATCACCTCGCGGGTAAGGCGGCGCGTATACTGGTACAGACTCGGGCAATGCAGCGTGCTCATGCCCCCAACTTTACTCCCCTTGAGCCGATTTTTCAAGCCCGAAGCGGTTATTCGCGCGCCCAAAGGTAATTTTTGCCCGGGAATGGCGTGTTACTTGTGTTTTGAAGTTGACATTTCCGGCAATTAGACTTAACTTATCTTAAAGAAACCCTGACCGTTTCACCCATGAAGAAGTCCCCACGTCACCTCCTGTACTTGTCGCTCGCTGGCTGCATGCTCAGTTCCTGTGTCTACGTCACACAGTCTGTGCCGGATATGCCCTACCAGGGCACCGCCGGGCGCACTCAGTATCCAGATACATGGCGGACCACCCAGCCCACCGGTATCAACTACGCGCCGATTCCGGATCCGGTAACCACCCAGCCCGCAGCCCCTGCCCCGTCACCGGCCAACACCCCGCTGGACCTTACCCAGCCGCTCACTCCGGTAACCCCGGCAGTGGCACCCAGGCCTGCAGCTGCACCGAAACCTGCGGCCAGGCCGGTCGCCCCCGCTGTGACCCCTGCTCCGGCCACGCCCAAGCCAGCCGCTGCCCCGGTGCTGAAACCGGTGGTAAGCACCCCCGCCGCCAGCCAGCCGGTGGATATGAGCAAGATTACCAACACAGGCCCCATCCCCGTGGCCACCCGTGTGCCGGGCGACCCCACCCGGGTCTACAACCCGCTGAACCCCAGCAAAACGATTCGCGTGGTGGATAAGAACGGTGTACCCTACCCCAGCGGCAAGGAACTGAAGGTGCGTGGCACCAATTTCCACTTCTACGTGCCGTAAGCCATGAGCCAACAGCCATTCAGCACGGTGTGCATCCTTGGCCCCGGTCTGCTCGGCGGCTCCATTGCCATGGCAGTGCACCAGCACCTGCCTGGCTGTGAGCTGCGCATCTGGGCGCGCCGCCAGCAACCGCTCGATTTCGTGCGTGAGCGCGGCATTACCCGGCACACCTATACCGATGCCCGCGAAGCCGCCAAGGGGGCCGACCTCATCATCCTGGCCACGCCCATCGGTGCGTTTGAGGAGCTCTCGCGCTACATCCTTTCCTCTGTTTCCAGGGAGGCCATCATCACCGATATCGGTTCGGTGAAAGCCTATGTGCACCGCACCACCGGCAGTATGCTCACCAGCCGTGGCCGCTGCTTCATCGGCTCGCACCCCATGGCCGGCGCTGAAACCCAGGGAATCGAGAATGCCTATGCCGACCTCATCAAAGGTGCCACTGTGGCGCTCACCAACCCGCACGGCGCACCGGAGGAAAAAGTGCAGCGTCTCGCGGCATTCTGGGAAGCACTGGGCACCAGCACCTATGTGATGGACCCGGTGAACCATGACCGCACGGTGGCGCGAATCTCGCATTGCCCGCATATCATGGCCGCTCTCTGTGCCCGTGGTGCCACCCTGGGCAAGGAACCCATGGAAGACCTGCAGCGACTGGCAGCCAGTGGATTCCGCGACACCACGCGCGTGTGCTCCGGCGGGGCCAACATGTGGGCTGATATCCTCTGGGAAAATGACGTGGCGGTACGCGCCGCCCTGCATGACTGCGTGAACGACCTGCACCACCTTATTGACCTGCTGGAGACGCAGGATAAGGAGGGCGTGCGCCAATGGCTCATTGCTGCCAAGGAAGCGCGCGAAACAGTACGCAAGAGCTGAAACTTTATCACCCCTCAATCAAAAATCCAAAAAAAAGATGCCCGACCGGAAGGTCGGGCATCTTCTGTTAAAACAGGCTTATCGCGCAGGCTTTACTCAGCCACAGTCACCTTGGCATTGCGGGCCAGCAGGTCGATGACCTTGGAGGTAATCACGCTCAGGCGGATGCCCTGCACGCGGTTCTCGCGGTACATCTTACGCACAAAGTTCTTGAGATTCTTCTCCTTAGCCTGGGCAGCCATGTTGGCCATGGCCTCAAGCAGTTCCTGCTCGGTGGCGATGATGTGCTCCTTGCGGGCGATCTCCTGCAGGGCGAAGTACACGCGCAGGTTGCGCTCGGTCTCCTTCATGGCCTCGGCGCGGAAAGCGTCCATATCCTTGGCCACATCGTAGTTGCCAGCCTGAATGGCGGCATACATCTTGCGCTGCACGGTATTCTCATTCTCACGCTCCACGAGGCTCTGGGGCAGAGCAAAGCTGAGCTGGTCGGCCAGCTTCTCAGAAATCTGGTCAGCCTTGGCCTCATCGTTGGCGCGGGTCTTGGAAGCCTTCAGGTTGCCACGCACGATTTCCTTGATTTCGTCCATGCTCTTTTCAGGCAGAGCACCGGCGAAGAGCTCGGGGGTGATCTCGGGCACGCGCTTCTCGCGAACTTCCTTCACGTTGCAGGTGAACACCACATCCTTACCGGCCAGGTCAGAGATGGGGAAATCTTCCTTCATGGTGAGCGTAAGCTCCTTCACTTCGCCAGCGGAAGCACCTTCCAGCCCCTGGGGCAGCCCGGGCATGAAGGAATCCTCCTCGATGGACACCCAGTGGCCCTCACGGCCTTCCATGAAGCCAACGGGCTTGCCGCAGTATTCAGCGGTGGGCTTGCCTTCCACGCTGGTCTTGAAATCGATGACCACAATGTCACCCTTGGCGGCAGCGCGCTCAACCACCACGTGCTCGGCGGAGGATTCAGCATACTTCTGCAGAGTCTCCTGCACTTCGTCATCGCTCACTTCATCCGTGGGGATGGTCACTTCGATACCCATGTACTCGGGCAGCTCGAATTCGGGAACGATGGTGAGGGTGGTCACGAGCTTGTAGGAACCATCAGCCTCTGCGGTGGTGGTGGGCTCACCGAAATCGAGCACCTTGAGCTCGGGATTCTCCTCCAGAGTCTTCTCCTGCACATCGGCCTTGATGCGGGCGTCGAGCTCATCGGCGATGCCCTCGGCATAACGCTTGGCAATCACGCTCTTGGGAGCCTTGCCGGGACGGAAACCGGGAATGCGGGCATTCCTGGCAAAAGCGCTGATAGCGGAATCCTTGATAGCGGTCACCTCGGCAGCGGAGGCAATAGCGGTAAGTGTTGCCTGGCAATCACTTGTCTTATCGATGGTAATGTCCATATTTATGCGTTGTTTGAAAACTTGATAAAAAGGCGCGCGCATTCTACACCAACACAGCGCAAAAGGCAAGCACAGAAAAAGGCATTATGGCATGAATGACAGAATGCAGGAATACCATACATCTCCTTCAGCGGAACAGAGAATCCACAAAACGGAGGCGGGGCGACTGGTACCACTCTTTTTCAGCCAGAGCCGCACGGGTGCGGCCGATAAGCTCAACCATGGCAAACATTTCGTTGATGCTCTGTTTTTCCGCGGGTGTCATATCATAGTCTTCACCAATGAGTACGCGGGTACGGAGTGCTGTATTCCAGAGCGGCAGGTGAGCCAGCAGATTCGCAGCCGCAGCATCTGCCGTAGCCTGATTCGTCACATGCTCCAGCTCGGTATTGACATGCTGCAGCACCTGGCTCATCATCTGAAAATCAGATATCCGGTCTTCAGCAGATGGCCGACCGGCGGCAATTTGCTCAGCCAATGCGGCCTTGGGCAGTTGCAGCAGATACCTGGTGTGTTCAGTTGCCGGCAATTCCAGGGATTCAGAAAGCAGGCGAAGCTGAAGGGCATCCACTCCATATCCACCGATTATCAACAGGTTGAGCGCCCGGTTAACCTGATAATCCTCCCTTGGGCTGAGCTCATTACCGGCCAGCAAATCCTGGTAACAGGAGAATAGCCTGGGAGCCCCTGCTTTTCGAGCGAAAAGAGATGTGGCCCGGTAATTATCCAGACTCACCCGACGGCGCTCGGCCCTGGCCAGAGATATCTGATATATGAGAGCCTGCTTTATGGCAAAGGCCTGGCGGCCATGTTGAAGCCCGGGAACTTCGTCACGGGTGGGAGGCAGCGGGATACCGGCCGATGCTATGGAAAGCATGGGCTCCTGCCCATACAGAGCCGCCAGCTCGTTCGCACCGGGCAGTTCCCATGCCGCCAGAGGCAGCATGGCGCCGAAGAACAGAGCTGGCAGACCACGCAGCATGGCATCAGGCAAATTCGCCCATGTAGAACTTCTTCTTACCGCGGCGGATGATGACAATACCGCCCTCCAGCGCAGCGGCGGGAGTAAGTTCCCAGGTGGCATCTCTCACCACTTCACCATTGATGGAAATGGCACCGTTGCCAATGAACTCGCGGGCTTCGCGCTTGGAGCTGCATACCTTGGCCGCCACCAGGGCATCTGCCAGGGGACCGGCGGTCAGGCTCACCTGGGGCACATTCTTCATGCCGCTCTTGATATCACGGGCAGAAAGGCTCTTAAAGTCACCGGCAAAAAGTTTTTCACTCACCTCCACAGCATGCTCGAACTCCTCAGCACCGTGCAGGTCGGTAATAATTTCACGGGCCAGCGCCTTCTGGGCAATGCGCTGCTCCGGGTGCTCATTGTGGCGTGCCTCGATCTCCATAATTTCCTCGGGGGAGAGGAAAGTGAGGCGCTTCAGGTAGGTAATCACGCAGGCATCATCGCTATTGAGCAGGAACTGGTAAAGCTCGTAAGAGGAAGTCTTTTCCTTATCCAGCCAGAGGGCGTTGCCCTCGCTCTTGCCGAATTTGTTACCCTGGGCATCGGTCACCAGCGGCATGGTAAGGGCATATACCTCATCGCCCGTGGTCTTGCGGATCAGCTCAATACCGGTGGTGATATTGCCCCACTGGTCACTGCCGGCCACCTGCAAGTCAACACCGCGGGTCTCGTGCAGGTGCTTGAAGTCAATGGCCTGAATCAGCATGTAAGAGAATTCCGCATAAGAGATACCACTCTCCATCTGGCGGCGCACGTGGTCCTTGGTAAGCATATAACCCACGTTGATATACTTGCCGTAATCGCGGAAGAAGTCAATGACATTCATTCCGTTAATCCAGTCGTAGTTATTCACGACCTCGAAACCGAATACCTTCTCAACCTGAGCACGCAAAGCCTCATAATTGCGGAACACCTCTTCCTTCTGCTGCAGTTCGCGCTCCACCGTGCCGCGGGGATCGCCGATAAGCCCGGTAGCCAGGCCCACCAGCAGAATCGGGTGGTGCCCGTGCTCCTTCATGCGGCGGGTAATCAGGAAGCTGGAATAGTGGCCCAGGTGCAGGCTATCTGCGGTCGGGTCTGTACCGATATAGAAGGTAAGGCCGCCCTTGTTGAGCTTCTCAATGAGATCAGGGCTGGAAATCTGATTCACCAGCCCGCGCCATTCCAGTTCTTCGTAAAAGGTCATAAAAGTGGATTGATATGCGTTGAGCCGGCATCATACCACTCCCCCCGCACGCTGTCAATGCGGAGTACAGTCAGCAGCAACAGGCTGCTCGAAATTCTGGCTCGCAATATCCGCGCCCCGTTAAACAGAACGCTTCTCAGGCAGCAGGCGGTTGAGAATATCCAGCAGCTGCGTGTTGCCATAGCATTCCACACTGCGGAGCTGGGCCGCCTGTTCCTTCAGGGGCGGGGTCAGCGCAGCATACATGGATTTCAATGCCGCCAGAGCCTCCACCACGCCCTCCGGGTCGTCATCGCGGTAAAGATGCATCACCCGCGTAAGCTCCTGATAACGGGCACTGATGCGCAATAATTCCTCCGGAGCGGGAGCGGCCGTTGCGGCATCCTTGATACCGGCCAGCATGCGTCCCACGCGCAGCATAATCTCACGCTGCTCCTCTGTAGCCAGGCGCATCTGCTCTGCAGAATCAGCCTGTTTCTGAACGGCATCGCTGAACCCGAGCTTGAGATAGGCATGCAGTTCTGCCGAATCAGGCACCCCGGGCATCTTCTTCACCCGGTGATACACCTCCAGATGCTTCTCCTGCTGCTCCAGAGTCACGCGGCGGAAATGGCTGAGCAATCCCACAAAGCCATCAATATCACAGAAGCGCATGTTCTTTTCGCTCAAATGAGCCTGCAGCTCCACCCGCAGGGCATCAATCCCGCGGCGGGCATCCTTGTTTGCCTCCGTGAGCTGAGCTACAGCAGCCGTGCGTTCACCCGCAGTCTCAAGCTTCTCCAATGCCTGCACCCGCAGGAACAAGGCGTCGTTATACTCCACCGAGCGCTCCAGGATTTCACGCAGTGCCATGTGCTCCGCTGATTCATCCGGCTGGGGAGCCGCATCCTCCGGTCTGGCGGGCATCGCCACGCGGCGTTTCCGGTGCTGCCCCCACACTGCACCTGCTGCACCAGCCAGCAACAAACCAGCCACAATACCTGCTACACTTCTACCTTTCATCATGTGTGTCTCCTGACAGCTCCGCTGCTCATTATCCCAAGTCTAGCTCATTGCCGGCCTCAGCGTCAAGCTCATTTCTTGTTAGCTGACACCACAATCGATTTCAGGCTTGCAGGATAAAGGGTGGTAGTGTAGACTCTCCGGCGTGAAATACGGAAGATTCATCAACCTGCTGCTTACCTTGCTGCGCGTGGGGCTGGGGGTGTTTTTCCTGTTCACCGCGCTGCAGAAAGTGGCGCACATGAATGAAATGGTGGATTTTCTGACCCGCAGCCGTATTCTGCCGGCCTTTTTCTCGTTTCCCATGGCCTGCATTGGTCTTGCCATGGAAATCGTGGTAGCGGTCTGTCTGCTGAGCAAGCGCAGCTACCGCGGTGCCACCGTGTGGGGCGTGGTGATGTGCGGCACGTTTCTGCTGCTGTATTTCCAGGCCTGGATGCGGGGGCTGGAGCTGAGCTGCAACTGCCTGGGCAGCATGCACGAAATCACAAACTACCCCTTTGATACCGGCATGCGACTACTGCTGCTGGGGGCCATGCTGCTGCTCTTCTGGGATTCACGCCGCCCTGCTCCCACCTTCATGAAGCTCCGCAAATACGAGTTTGAGGATTTTTGAGCCAAAAAGAACGGGGGGGCGCTGCTGCGTCCCCCCGTTTTCTTTTACTTCGCCATAGCAGCCTCGATATCTGCCGGCTCAATAGGTGCATTCGGAATCAAATCCTCCACACCGTCTGCCGTAATCAGCACATCGGTCTCCAGGCGTATGCCAATCTTCTCAGCGGGGATATAGATACCCGGTTCCACCGTCCAGACCTGCCCCACGGCAAAGCACTTCGTATCAGAGCCCACATCGTGCACATCCAGCCCCAGTGAGTGGGAGGTACCATGCATGTAGTACCTGCGCACACAGAGCGGATTCCCGGGGGCAGCATCCACCTCCTCCTGAGTCAGCAGGCCCAGCTGCACCAGTTCGGCAGCCATGTGGACACGCACCAGACGCTCGTATTCTGCTTTTTCCAATCCCGGGCGCATGATGCTCATGGCATAGCGCTGCACACGGAGCACAGCCTCATACACCGCCTTCTGTCGGGGGGTAAACTTTCCATTGGCGGGAATGGTGCGGGTCATATCACCCGCATAGCCGCCGTATTCTGCACCGATATCCAGCAGAATCAGGTCTCCATCCTGCACCTCCTTGTGGTTGGAGATATAATGCAGCACGCAGGTATCTGCCCCGCTGGCAATGATGGGCAGGAATGAGAACTTGCGGGCGCGACGCCGGATGTAGGCTGCGCTCAGTTCCGCCTCAATCTCCCACTCGCCCATGCCGGGCTTTATGCGGGGCAGGATTTCAGCAAAGCCAGCCCCGGTGATTTCGCAGGCACGGCGCAGCTGCACCATTTCCTCCGGGGTCTTGATGAGGCGCATCTCTGCCAGCAGAGCGTAGATGCTCTCCACCCGGGCATCCGGATAGGAAGCGCGCAGCGCCGCCGCCATGCGTTCATTGCGAGTCTGCACATAAGTGAAGCGGCGGGGGTGGTTATCGGTTTCCAGCCACACGGAATCGGCCGCCGGCACCAGCTCGGCCAGCAGGGCGTTGTACTCATCCGTCCAGCGCACATCCTGCACCCCGCTCAGGGCAGAAGCATCGGCAGCGCTCAGGCGGGCACCCTCCCAGATGACAATCTTCTCATTCGTCTCACGCAGCAGCAGGATATCATCGTGCTCCCCCTTTTCACCAATGTGCATGAGAAGCACCGTTTCCTCCTGGTCTATACCCGTAAGGTAGAACAAATTGGCATTCTGGTGGTGCGCCAGCACGCCATCAGCATTGGTGGGGTAAATATCGTTGGCATGCACAATCACCAGCGCACCAGCGGGCAGTCTGGCAGCTAACTTATCACGATTGGCCTGGTAAAAGGCAGCAGGTAGGGGGTGGTAACGGAGGGTGTGGTTCATATCTTCTTGCGGGGGAGTATACTCCTTTACCACCGTGGCTGCAATGCAAAATCCTGTACACAACTACTCTTCCCAACATTTCGCTTGCCTGAATCGGAGCTCAGGTGTAGACTGTCACCATGCTGAACATCCTCGTTACCGGAGGCACCGGATTTGTGGGTGCCAACCTCTGCCACCGCCTCATTGCCGATGGCCACCGCGTCATCTGCCTCGACAACAACTACACCGGCTCGCTGGATAATGTAAGTGATTTGCTGGATAACACGCGATTCAGCTTTGTGGAGCACGATGTCATCTACCCCTACGATTGCCCGGAAAAGCTCGACCGCATCTACAATCTGGCCTGCCCGGCCTCCCCGCCTGCCTACCAGGGCGACCGCTCCATCTTCACCACCAAAACCTGCGTGCTGGGCGCGCTGAACATGCTCGAGCTTGCTAAGAAGAACGGAGCCCGCATTCTGCAGAGCTCCACCTCCGAAGTATACGGTGAACCGCTGGTGCACCCCCAGGTGGAAAGCTACCGCGGCAATGTGAACCCTATCGGCATACGCGCCTGCTACGATGAAGGCAAACGCTGCGCTGAAAGCCTCTTTTTCGACTACCACCGCCACGAGGGGGTGGATATCCGCGTGATCCGCATTTTCAACACCTACGGCCCGCTCATGGATCCGAATGACGGCCGCGTGGTATCCAATTTCATCTGCCAGGCACTGCGGGGGGAAGATATCACCATCTACGGCGAAGGGCAACAGACCCGCTCGTTCCAGTACATCGATGACCTGATTGAAGGCATGGTGCGTATGATGGAAAACACACAGGGCTTCACGGGGCCGGTCAACCTGGGCAACCCCGGCGAATTCACCATCCGCCAGCTGGCTGATATGGTGCTGCAGAAAATTGAGACCAGCAGCAAACTGGTGCAGCGCCCCCTGCCCTCCGACGACCCCACCCAGCGCCGCCCGGATATCACCCTGGCAGGTGAACAACTGGGCTGGAAACCCACCATCCCGCTGACCGATGGGCTCGACCGCACCATCGCCTACTTCCGCAAACGCATCGGAAAATAGTCACGCAGCTGCGCGGCATCAGCCGCGCAGCTGGCTTTCAAACTGGCGGTACTGAATAGCCTCAAACAAATGGGCATCAGTCGGGTGCTCGCACCCAGCCAGGTCAGCAATCGTGCGCGCCACACGCAGAATGCGGTCGAAAGCGCGGGCAGAAAGCCCCAGCTGAGCCACGGCATCCAGCAGCATCTGCTGCTGCGAAGGGGAGAGCGGGCAGTATTGGCGCAGCTTCCTGCTGCTCAGGCGGGCATTGCACACCGCCCCAGTCCCGGCATAGCGCTGCATCTGGCGGGCACGGGCCGCCACCACACGGGCGCGGATGCTGGCACTGCTCTCGCCATCGGGTCTGGAAAGCAGGCTGGCTGCATCCACCGGCGGCACCTCGATGATGATATCGAAGCGATCCAGCAAAGGGCCGGAAATCTTCTTGCGGTACCGCGCCACATCAGCTGGCGAGCAGCGGCAGCGGTGCGTGGAATCCCCCAGGTAGCCGCAGGGGCACGGATTCATGGCCGCTATGAACATGAAAGCACAGGGAAAATCCATGCTGCCGCTCGCGCGGGAAATGGTCACATGCCCGCTCTCCAGCGGCTGACGCAGGGTTTCCAGGGTGCGGCGGGCAAACTCCGGCAGCTCATCCAGGAACAAGACCCCGTGGTGCGCCAGCGAAATCTCACCAGGCGTGATATTGGAACCACCACCCATGAGCCCCACATCGGAAATCGTGTGGTGAGGGCTGCGGAAGGGACGCTGAGCCAGCAGACCTCCGGTGCGGGGAAGCAGACCGCAGACCGAATGAATCGTGCTGGCTTCCAGTGCTTCCTCCTGCGTGAGAGGAGGCAGAATTGTAGGCAGGCGGCTGGCCAGCATACTCTTGCCACTGCCTGGGCTGCCACACATGAGCAGATTGTGCCCGCCTGCGGCGGCAATCTCCATGGCACGACGGGCATAAGGCTGCCCCTTTACTTCATCGAAATCCACCTCGGCAGGCAGCGGAGGCACATCGCCCGGCAAGGTATAGGGGGTGTATTTTGCCGGGTTCACCAGCACATCCCAGGCCTCGCGCAGCGTGGCAACAGCGTAAACAGTAAGCCCATCTACCACAGCGGCCTCAGCTGCATTCTCCGGCGGCACCATCATGTACCTGCGCCCGGTATCGCGCGCGGCCACCGCCAGCGGCAGCACACCGCGCACCCCACGCACCACGCCATCCAGAGCCAGCTCACCCACCAGGCACCAGTCATCTACCTCGACAGGTACACGGCGTTTAAAAGCCTCAGGCATTTCGCGGTAATTCTCCTGAATGGCCATTTCAAGCGCCAGGGCAATGGGCAAATCGAATCCTGGCCCCTGCTTCCGCACATCGGCCGGGGCGAGATTCACGGTTACATTCATGCCACCCGGGCGGAAAAAGGAGCTGTTATCCAATGCAGCAGTCACACGCTGCACACTTTCACGCACGGCGGCATCAGGCAACCCGACCACGGTCATTCTCCCCACATCCTCCACCGGGCGGGCATCCACCTCCACCTGAACCTCGTAACCGTTAATTCCCTCAACGGCAGCAGAATGCAAACGTGTAATCATCGTTATTTCACTATTACCCTGGAACCAACTTCCAGCTTTTCAAAAAGAATACTGCACGCCTCTTCGGGAATACGCACGCAGCCATGCGAATCGGAATCGCGGCGCACCTTGCCCACGTGCATACCGATAGGACCATTAAAACGCATCCAGTACGGCATATCCGCCCCTTCAAACACGGCCCCCTCCGGCGGCGCATCATCGGCCGAAACCCCGCGCTCCACCACGCGGGAACCATCCTTGCTCATGAACACACCGTAACGGTTGGAGCGGTGCTCCCGGATCTTCTCTGTCACGCGGAACCTGCCTTTCGGTGTCTCGGAACCGCCCACACGCCCGGAACAGATGGGAAAATCCATGGCAATGGTATCATTGATATACAGGCGCCCGCGCTGTTCCTTGAGCAGAAATTCCACACGCGAGTTTTTCGGGGAGTATTGCTCCAGCGCCCCGCCGCGCCACATATCGCGGGTATCGCGGTAGCCGGGACTGGCAATGAAATCCTCAAAGGTGTATGCGACGCGCTTGTGACGCGCCTCGGCATCCAGACGGTCACCCTCTGCCCGGTAATAGGCCTGCAAATCCACCACCTCGTTCTGAGAACAGGCAGTCAGCAGCAACAATACTGGCAGCAGCTTCCTCATGCGCGGTAATTAGCTATGCGAGCAGCAAATTCCTTCGGCAGAATCGCCTCGACAATCGCATCATTCCCCTCATATTCCGTGCTCAGCACCTTGCCATCGCGGTGCATGATGGCAATGATGCGGCTTTCGGCCAGCGGAATGCGGTAAGTCTGGCGCTCCACGCGGTGCGAGAGCATTTCCACACAGGCCGCCATCAGGGCATCAATCCCCTTCTCCTCCACCACGCTCATGGTCAGGCTGGGACACTCCACCTTCGAAGCCAGGGCTTGCAGCGTCACCTCGCGCATATCTTCGGGAATCAGATCGCACTTATTCCAGACCACCACCATGGGCTTATCCTGAGCACCCAGACTGTCAAGCACCTCGCAGGTGGTCTCATAGTGACGCAGCGCGTCCTCATCGCTCGCATCGACCACCTGAATCAGGAAATCAGCCAGCACGGCCTCCTCCAGTGTAGATTTGAACGCCTCCACCAGGCGGTGCGGCAGGTTGCGGATAAAGCCCACGGTATCGGTGAGCACCAGCGGCTGGCCGTCCGGCAGCTCAATCTTGCGGCTGGTGGTATCCAGCGTGGCAAACAGGATATTCTGCGCCAGCACCCCAGCCCCGGTAATCAGGTTAAGCAGCGAACTCTTGCCGGCATTCGTGTAGCCCACAATGGCAGCCGTGGGAATCCCCTGGCGGGTGCGTTCCTTGCGCTGGGTACCGCGCTGGCGGCGCACCAGTTCCAATTCATCGCGAATGGCCTCAATACGCTCGCGCGCCAGACGCCGGTCCACCTCAATCTGCTTTTCACCCTCGCCGCGGGCAGCAGCACCACCGCCCTTGCCGCCACCACTGCCACCGCGCTGGCGGTCCAGGTGCTTCCACATGCCGGTCATGCGCGGCAGGGCGTACTGCATGCGGGCCAGATCCACCTGCATCACAGCCTCGCGGGTACGGGCCCGCTTCGCGAAGATATCCAGGATGACCTCCTCGCGGTCAATCACAGTCACATCCGCCAGTTTTTCCCACTCGCGCTGCTGGCTGGGGGAAAGCAGATTATCAAAAATCAGGCAATCGGCATTCAACTCCTGCACCCGGGCGCGGATTTCCTCCGCCTTACCGATGCCGCACAGGTATTTCGCCTGCACCTCACGGGTGAACTCGAGCATGGTGCCCACAATCCCGATGCCGAGATTGCTCACCAGGTCCTCCAGCTCTGCCAGCAAGGCGGCGCGCTCCCGCCGGGAATCACCCGGCATGCCCAGCCCCACCAGCAGGGCGCGCTCCACCATTTCCGGTTTCTCGCGGATTTCGAACGACATAGCACCCGCTCTTACTCGAAGCTGCGATACGAACGAACCGGCACATCGCGCAGGGCATCCGGGTTGTACGAATTGCAGTTGCACTCACCGCAGGAGGAGAGTGTCACCAGTGCCGCCGCAGAAACCATCATAAAAACAAGCGTCTTCATGCGCCCTATTGAAACGCAAAAAGACGCTTTTTTCAAGCTTAAAGTGTATGATACACTTGGATTTACGATTGACAATTGACGATTGACGATTTGAATGTCAGCAGCTTATGCCGATAGAGCCGCGAATGAATGCTGACTACCGATGGTGGGGAGGGTGATACTCCACTACAAATTTTCACTCAGAACACTATGCCTTTGTGCCATTCAGGGCTATTTTCCCATAATCTTTGGGACACATGTGCAGGAGCGAGAAGCATCATGACAAACGCACTGAGCTTCATCTCCGCGTGTTTTCCCAATCCTCATTCTGCATTCTGCGTTCTGAAATCTGCATTCACAGGGGTTTTGCATTCTGCGTTCTGAAATCTGCATTCCCATTCAGTGTGGCAGCTGGTTCATGATAGCCTGCTCCTTCTCGGCCTCCAGCTGTTTGATTCGCTCCAGGGCGGCATCGATATTCTCGCAGACATTTTCGGCGTGCAATTCGCTATAGAACGAGGAATCACGGCGAATGGCCTTGGAAGGCTGTTTCTGCACACCACAGAGCAGCAGGGTCACATCGCGCCGCTGGCAATAAGCCAGGAAGTCCTCCAGCGCATGCAGGCCGGAGGCATCCAGCGCGGGCACCAGACGCATACGCAGCAGCACATAGTCGATATCGCGGCCAATATTACGGAACACGCGGTCCTTGAACTGCTCCACAGCACCGAAGAAGAACGGCCCCTGCACATCGAAGATTTCCACGTTATCCGGCACATGGCGCAGATAACGGGAGCGGGCCGGGAGTTCTTCGGGGTCTTCGCCCTCGATTTCGCGGGAAATGGATTCCACATTGCTGATCTGAGCCATGCGGCCAATGAAGAGCAGCGCCGCCAGCACCACACCAACTTCCACCGCCACCACCAGGTCGATAAGCACGGTGAGGATAAAGGTGAGGCAAAGCACCACGGCATCCTGGCGGGGGCCTTTCAGCAGGTGAATGAAGGTGGAAACCTCAGCCATATTCCAGCAGACAATGAGGAGGATGCCCGCCAGCGCTGCCAGCGGCACCATGGCGGCATACTGCCCGGCCAGCATGAGGATAAGCAGCAGAGTGAGCGCATGAATGATGCCGGAAACCGGGGTCTTGCCACCGGCGCGGATGTTGGTGGCCGTGCGGGCAATGGCACCCGTGGCAGGCAGACCGCCGAACAAGGCCGAAGCCATGTTGCCCACTCCCTGCCCGATGAGCTCGGTATTCGGGTGGTGGCGGGAGCCGGTCATACCATCGGCCACACTGGCACTCAGCAGCGACTCGATGGCCGCCAGCAGCGCAATCACAAACGCAGGCTGCACCAGCTGGGGCAGCTTCGTCCAATCCACCTCCGGCAGACTGGGCATGGGCAGCCCATGCGGCAGTTCGCCAAAGCGGGAGCCGATGGTCTCTACCGGCAGATTGAAGCACTGGCACACCACGGTGCTCACCAGCATGCCCACCAGCATGAACGGAGCCCGCGGGCACAGACGCTTGGTGATGAGGATGACCGCCACTGTCAGCAGCGATAAACCCAGCGCCCAGTAGTTCACCGTGTGGAAATGTGCGGCATAGCACTGCCATTTGGCAATGAATTCGGCAGGCACGGCGCTGTCAATCTGCAGGCCGAACAAGTCCTTAATCTGCGTGCAGAAAATCGTGACTGCAATACCACTGGTGAAACCCGTAGTCACCGGGTAGGGAATGAACTTGATGAGCGACCCCATGCGGCAGATGCCGAAAATCACCAGAAACAACCCCGCCAGCAGAGTGCAGAGAATCAGCCCGGGGAAACCGAAACTGCCCACCACTCCGGAAATCAACACCACAAAGGCACCCGTGGGGCCTCCAATCTGGAACTTGCTGCCTCCCAGCAGAGAAATCAGGAAACCCGCCACCACCGCTGTGATAAGCCCGGTGGAGGGCGTGATGGAACTGCTTCCACAGGCAATGGCAAAAGCCATGGCAAGCGGCAGTGCCACTACACCCACGGTGAGCCCGGCGCCCAGGTCAGAAAAGAAAGTCTTGCGGTTATAGCTCTTGAGAGCACTTACAATACTTGGTGCGTGCATAGCTGACATTTTTTATACGCCCGCCACGGATTCTTGTAAAGTCAAAACCGCAATTTTCCGCATCATTCCGCTCTTTTCAAGCAAAATAATGACCAGACACGACAGCTCAGAAATTCATTGTCTTTACCGGCAGCTCCTGTATAATGACTGCGCCCTGAACAAATGGAATCCGCCGTGCACATCATCCCGCAGCTCACCCTGCAGCACTTCCGCGAAATGGAAGCGCTGGAGCTGCAATTTTACGATGCGGATTTCATCACCCCGCCGGAGGAAGCCTGGAGCTGGTACGCCCGGCACCCGCACAGCGCCGTGGCGGCGGCCATCAATGGGAAGCTGGTCGGTTTTGTCAACCTGTTCCCGGTAAAGCCGACTGTCTACCAGGCCTTGCGCGAAGGGCGTTTCAATGACCATTTCATGGTGATGGACGATGTGGCGGATATCACCGACACTCCGCTGCACATGTTCCTAAGCTGCGTGGTCGTGGCGCAGGAAGCGCGCCCTCTGGGGCTTACCCGCAAGCTGCTGCAGGCAGCCGCGCAGCCCTATGCCAACCTGCCCTGTGTGGGGGTAGTGACCGACAATGTGACCGCCGATGGCTGCCGTTTTTCCGAACGCTACGGCTTCACCCGCCTGCGCCGCTCCGACCACGATTCGGAAATCTACGAACAGAAATGGAGTGACTTCCTCGCAAACCTGAATCACTGAACGGGTGCAACAGGCTCTTGCGTTTCATCCACCATTCAAACGCGGCGGCGGCGCTTGCCACGCCAAAGTCGCCTCAGCGGCGGCGGCGGGCAAGCATCGCAGTAAGGGCCAGCAGGCTCAGCGTCGTGGTGGCAGGCTCCGGCACTTGCTGCGGCACCCATTGCAGATAGACCACACCGGCCTCGGAGTCGTACACCAGCATCGTTTCCGAGTCGACATAGTCACTGCCGGTAACATAGCGGTCTGCCCGGGTATAGTAGACACCGGAGCCGGACTTAGCGGTAACGGCTTCATCGTTCCCATACCTGAAGGTCACGCTGCTAACATCGCTGAAAAGCACCAGCTGAGCCCCGTTGTACATGGCATCAGCCGACTCTTCCAGCGTCGCGTTGAGTGTTATCGGGTGATGCTCCATGGTGTCAAGCGTCAGGGAGCCCCCCATAAGGCTGATATGAGCCTGATTTATTTCATAGGTGGAACCACCGACCAAGGTAATCCCGCCAGCAGCCTTTACCGCACCGGCAGCCTGCTGGTTGATGGCGATATTGGTATCGAATTGTTCCCTGTAATCCGGGAGACCACTGCCAACCGCGGTGTACTCGCCGACAATCTGGGCGGCGTTAGAAAGAGTAACATCCTCCGGAGTAAGCGAGACAGTCTTCTCTAATTCGTTAATGTTATAGGCGTAATCCGTCTCAATCCGGCTCACGGAAAGGACAGCCCCCGCCGACACGCTCACAGCTCCATCCGAAATAAGAGCCGCACCAGTACCATAGGAAGGAGTACCCCCCTCAGCCAGTGCAGGCACCACGCCTGTAGAGCGCAGGTGCAGCGATTCGCCGGCAGCAATGGATACATTACCGCCGATATTGACGGAGGCCTGCTGGCCGGCCACATGGATGCTGCCATCAATAAACGAGCCAGTATTCACCTGAATGGCTGCCTTATCACCCTCTACCCGGAAGTCACCGGTATAATTCACCATGGAATCAAATGAAGCAACAGTCCCCTTGCCAGAGGCATCGGAAACCACCACGGCACCGGTGCCGCTGAGCACCCTGGATTGGGAGCTTATGCCGGCTTCACCGGTTCCGCTCAGCAGGAATGTACCATTGGCCCCCAGGGAGGTAGAAGCCGCATTGTAGCCATTACCCTCCATGTGCAGCACGCGCTCTGTCGTTCCCGTGCCTTCAATAATGACATCACCCTGGATGTTATCGGCCACTGAGGCAAGCGTAGTCACCAGGCGGTCGTCCCCGCAATCCGGCTTGACTGTGACTCGCAGGTCTGCAGCGGCCTCAAGCACAACCTTACTCTTGCCGGAAGCCGTAGCCCCCAGACCATATTCGCTCTGCACATCTACCACACCGCGGGTGATGTGGGTGCCGCCTGTGTATGAGGAATCACCGCGCAGAAACAGGGTGCCGTCACCGGAATGCAGCACACCGCCCGAAACAGACTCACCAGCATCCGTAATATCCCCATTGAGAAACACGGTGACAGATTGCCCCACGGCAGAAATAAGCGCGGCCGTCCGGCCATCCGTCAAAGCATGGGGGCCATCTTCCGAAGCCGTATGATTCAGCCATTGTTCATCGCCGGAACCGGAAAGTGTAATATCATTGTCGAGCTCAATCTCCGCATCACCATAGCCGAGAGTATAGGCCAGCATGAGGGAAGCCCCATCATTCACAACAGCATCACCAGAGCCCACCGTACCCCAGCCACGCAGGCGGAGCGTACCCTCCGCCACTTCTGTGCCGCCTTTGTAACTGTTAACCTGGTCGAGCACCAGCGTGCCAAGGCCGGTCTTGAGCAGACTGGCCACCAGGGGCGTGTTATCCGCGCTGGAATCGCGCAGCACGCCGGAATAAGTAGCCTCATTGTTCCCGGAATCAGAGAAGCCTGTCACCTTGTCATTCTGGTGATTGGCCCAGTCTGTCGCCTTCACCAGCAACATCAGGTTACGGTCGATATCCGTATTGGCTTTGTAGGCTGTGCCATTGGCATACACGGCATCCACCGGTATGGACTTCAGGCTGTGGGTATCAATCTCCACATAATCCTCGCCGCCCATGTTCACATAGTTGATGGCGCCGGGCTCTTTCTCCGGGCGGCTGTGAAGGCCGATATACTCGGCCAGCGTGCCGGTGGCGGCGCTCTCCACGGCGATAGTCATCACACCGCCTGTCTTATTAACCGTACCGGTGTTGTATATGCGGGCACCATGTTCCAGAACAAGCTCTGCATCGTCGGAGCCCCAGGTAATCGCCCCTGTACCAAGTACACCAGCGCTGACGATGGAGCTGTTCTTTTCGAAGGTCTTTGCCTCGCTGGTTCCGAGCAGGTAAACGCAACCACCGTTCAGAACCGTACCGCCGGTGTATGAGCTGTCGGAGCTGGTCAGGTAAATCGAGCCGTTCCCTTTCTTCACCAGAACACCTCCCTGCACATCGCCATCGCCATCACTGATACGACCGCCATACACCGCGTAGGCGTAACCTGCCGTACTCATGAACTGGTCGTAGGAGGCAGCCTCCTCCATGAACGCATCATAGTACTTTGCATCCACAGTAGTACTCACCGTAAGCGTGCCATCATGGAGTTCCATATTGCCAGTGCCACTCAGTGAGCGGATTGACAGACTGGATTCACCCGACTGGTGCGTCGTGTTCAGCTTCAGTGAAGCAGCACCGGAGAGCACAAAATCCGTCGCCATTCCCGAGTTCTGCAGATCAGCCCCGAACACGCCCTCATTCACCAGGATGGTACCAGCGGAAATTTGTGCCGCACGGGTAATGAAACTGCCCTCGCCTATCTTGGCAAGCGTGTGCCCAGCCAGGTTAAGATTCGTCGCTCCCAGCTCATTGGCGTTCATAAACAGATACTCTGCGCGCTCCACCCCCACGGAGGTATTCCCCGTAAGCTGCACAGACGGCAGGGAAATTCTGTTCACGATGTTCTTACTGGCTTCTTCATAGCCCGGATAGAAAGTATCGGTGTACTTGCCTTTGTAAATAGCCCCCTTGCGATTGATGCCATCACCGCACACAATCGTCTTGAAGCCCAGGCCTGCATAAACCGAATCGCCTGCATAGTCTGTGTCGACCGGGAAACCGGAGAAATCAATGGTTGAACCATCCAGCACCGTGATAGTGCGGTCATCAGCGGCATCATTCGCCGCTCCAATAACGCTGGTGGAGATTTTCAGCGTTGCACCACCGGAAAGCTCAATATCACGTCCGAAATTCGCGCCGTAGCCAATCACCTCGACCACGCCCTTGCCGCTGATTTCAAGCGGTTTGACGCCATCCATGTCATTATCGAACATGCCCATAGCCACAATGGCATGCGCGCCTTCCACCAAATTGATACGGTCGAAACCGGTTACCGTAGCAGAATCGGTCGAGCTGCTATAGCCATCGGCAGCAATGGATCCCAGCTTATACACGCCGGCTTCTGCGAAATTCAGAGTGCTGGTATAGCCATTGCCAAAGGAAACGTAGTTCGACAACTCCTTACCGCCATAAAGCCCGCCGCCGGCAGCTGTTTTGCCCAGTTGGAAATCACTATACAGGTTGACCTGCACGTTACCGTTTGTATAGGCCGGGAGATTCCATTCTTTCCAACCCAGGCCTGCGGCTTCCACTCTCTGAGCCTTACCGCTTACCAGGTCAAGCACGATATCGCCATTCACCGTACCGGCGTTTGATCCACCAACCAGCTGGGAACGGACATCGGCACTACCCTCCATGCGTATGTAAATATCTCCTTTGACGGTATACTTATCACCACCACCGAAGACACGACCATTCTCCCAACCAAGCGTACCGCCGGTAAGAACCATTTTCACGGCCCGCAGGCTATCGTTCACCATCTCTGTACCCGTAAGGTTGGCGTTATAGCCAGCGGCAAAGATTTCACCGATTGTTCCCCCGTCCACAAAAAGATGCACAGTACCGATCTGGTCCACCCATTCATATGAACCACCGATAAGCTTTTTAATGTTGCCGTTCTCCACGGTGACAAAACTCTCACCATACTGCCACCCCCATCGGGAACCACCGATAACCAGTTCCTTCTGATCTGACATCCAACGTTCATCCGTGTTAATCAGAACGTGAGTCGCTTCATCCTGCGGAGTTGCAGACCAATTGGCCAGACCGCCAATCACTGTCTTGAAGCCGGATCTGTCGTATATCCACACCTCGTGATCGGCGGCAGCCTTTCCACCGGACTCATAGCAACCTGCAGTTGCAAGATTTCCGGTAGCGGCAGAGGAAAGAGTCACCACGATAGCCTTACCGTTGTTGACCTTGAGCGCGTTCTCTTCATTGACGATGGAATCGTACATGTAATAACGCTCCTTGCCTTCCTCCCCATCGACCTCCCCATCAACCTCCCCATCAGCCATCACCAGGTTGGCTGAGGCATCCTGACCGACATAGCGGCGGGACATAGCAGGGGACTTTTCCTTCTTTCCCCAGCGTTCATCCCACTGGGGCATGCCAACGGTACCATCCACAGAAGTGGGCGA
>JAFXDR010000011.1 GCA_017521145.1 Akkermansia sp.
TGAACTGCATGCGCAGGCGCTCGCATGCGTACGGAGTGCCGCCGGGCTCATGCGCGCCGGACTCTGCCTGTATTCTGCCGAATCGCTCGGCAGAAACATGAGCTACGATTCCTTTGGCGCGCTGAGCATCTACAAAGACCCGGATCCGCGGGTCATGTGCGGTCTGCCACCGCTTCCCCTGCCCACCGTTGAACACTGACCCTCTGCCCCGGAATGACCATGAAAAGCCACCTTTCCAGCCATATCACCGGCAACCTGATTGCTGCATCTGCGGGCACCGGCAAGACCTACCAGCTCACCTCGCGCTATGTGGCCCTGCTGGCACTGGGAGCCCACCCGGAAAAAATGATTGCGCTCACTTTCACCAAAAAAGCCGCAGGAGAATTCCGCAACCGCATTTTCCAGGCCTTATCCGATGGTGCACTGGGCAAACCCGACCGCGAGCTCCCGGAACGCAACGCCATGGCAGCCCGGGTGTGGGAAACCTGGACCGGGCTGCATCTCCATGCCGACATGAGTCTCACGCCCACGGCCAACCCGGTGGCACTTTTCCCGGCTGCCATCCCCATGCTGAAACGAGCCGCGGCCATGCATTGCTACCCGGAACAGTTAACTCCCGAAGCCGGAGAACCACCCCTGCCCCGGCTCACCACCGCTTTCTTTGCAGAGTTGCTGGTGCGAGTCCTCAGTAAGATTTCGGAGCTCCAGCTTTCCACGCTCGACAGTTTCTTCAACCGGGTTGTGGCGGCAGACCTGCGCCGGGCAGGCCTGAGCAGTGTGACTCCCATGAATGCACTGCAACAGCAGCGAGCCACCCGCACCGCCCTGCTTTCCATGCTGGCTGAGAGCGAAAAATCCACACACCACGAATCAGCCCTCATTACCCTGCTTTCCAGCATAGCCGAGGAAAAAGGAGGCGCCCTGCTGGAGCTGCTGGAGCAGAATGTCAACACCTACCTGAATCTCTACAAGGAATTCCCCCGGAAGCAACCCTGGGGCTGCATGCCACCATTCCACCTGCCCGATTGCAGTAACGCCCCGCTGCTCACCCTGGAGGAAGTGGAGGCCTGCCAGCAGGAAATCAACCAGCTGGTTGAGCAGCTCAGCTGGAAAAAGCCCCGAAGTTACGTCAAGAGGACCTTTGCCACCATTGCGACAAGCATCAGGAACGGGGAGTTCAAGGCATCCGATTCCTTCAATTCCTGGATGAATGGGGAGGAGTCTTTCCTGCCCCCTCCCGGGGAAACGGAGGCTGATGACCAGCTGCGCAGCATCATCTGCCAGCTCCGGCAGCAATGCAATGAGCTTTTCCTGCGCAATATGCAGGAACGCTCTGCCGCCATGCACCAGCTGCTGGAAAAATACTACACCGCCTACCGGGAATGCGTGCTGGGCGAAGGACTCTGCACGTTCGACGACATCAAGCAGGGAGCCCGCCAACTGCTGGGCAGCCATGCAGACAGCGGGGAATCCGGCATGATGCTCCAGCTCACCACCCGCCTTGACCACTGGATGCTGGACGAATTCCAGGACACCGACCCGGTGCAATGGGAGATTCTGAGCAATCTGTTAAAAGAAAATTCCCAGTATCCGGATAAATCGCTGCTCGTGGTAGGCGACAAGAAGCAGAGCATCTACAGTTTCCGAGGAGCCACGGCCGAATTGTTCGAGCAGTTGAGGGGCAGTGTGCCCTCCGCAGATGGCTTTGACTGGCAGAAGCAGGTGCTCACCAATTCCACGCTGAGCGAAAGCCGCCGCTCCACCCCGGAAATCATGAATTTCACCAACATGGTGTTCGGCTCGCTCCATGAGGTGGATGCCGAGTTCTCTCAACAGAAAGCCCACCCCTCCAACCAGGATAAAAGGGGGTATGTGCGCGTGCAGATACTGCCGGACGGCAAAGCCGGAGAAACCCTCCAGCAGGCCTGTGTATCCATCGGAAACGTCCTGGAAGAACTTACTGAACCCACAAGTACCCCGCAGCGCAGACTACGCAATGGAATCAGTGTGGCCATTCTTCTGCGCAAGGGCGAACACGCCCGCGAAATAGTCGCATGGTTGCGCCGCCACAAGCCGGAGCTTCCCGTGCAGCTGGTGGAAGACACCCCCCTGGTTGAAGCATCTCCGCTTGGGGAAATGCTCCTTTCTTTCTTCATGTGGCTCAAGGAACCGGCGGACCAGTACCGCTACAGGGTCTGGAATCTCTCCCCCCTCTGCTCCCGGCAGGAATCCGCCAGTGAGGCATGGGATTCCTGGCGCCATATGCTGAACAAACGGGGCTACGCTGCGGTCATTCAGGAATTAGGGCGAAACCTGCCTCCGCATACCAGCCCGCGCATGCTCAATGAATGGCTGGAAGAAGCCGTGGCATTCGATGCAGCGGGCGGCTCGCTCGATGAATGGCTGCTGCACATGCGCGCATGCTGCCGCAAGGAGAATGGCTCCACCCAGTATGTTCAGGTCATGACCATGCACAAGAGTAAGGGGGCGGAGTTCGATGCCGTCATTCTGCCCTTCCTGGGTTCCAAGGCCGTAGACCAGCCCCGGGCTGAGGGCATTCCCTATTTCATTTCCGATGACCAGGCGGGGATTCTCATCCACCCGGGCAAGACCGAAGAGCGCAGGAACTGGCCACAACTTCTGGAATACGAGGAGAAATGGAAACGGGCGCGCCGCGACGACAGCTATAACCTGATGTACGTAGCACTCACCCGCGCCCGCTACGCCAATTATCTGCTGCTACCTGAAACCAGCAAACTAACACAGAAAGAAGCCGACTGGATTCAGGATGCCCTGCTTCAAAACAATTTCACCCCCAGTCCCGATGCACCCGTGGAATTCGGCCATACCGACTGGCTCCTCTTCCTGTCCGGAACGCCACAGCCGCAGACTCCCGCCTCCACTGCACTGCCACTTGGCACCACGCGCAGAAACCGTTCCCGAATCTCGCCTTCGGCCATGTCGGGGCAGAGCTCTGCGGACATTCCCGCAGGGCAATTGCCAGGCTCGCCCTCTGCTGGAGCAGACTTCGGCACCCAGGTGCACGCCTGCTGGGAGGAAATCACGTGGCTGGATGCCCCCCTGCCCGCATGGCTCAACCAGCCCGTCACCGATGAGCAGAAAGTGGTGGCAGCAGCCCTGCAGCAACCGGAAATCGCCGCGCTCTTCACCAGCAACCCCGGCCAGGAAGTCTACAACGAGCAGCCCATCGAAGCCATTACCGATAAGAACGAATGGCTCTCCGGCACCATCGACCGACTTGTGCTCACCTACGATGCCGCCGGCAACGTAACCGCCGCCCACATCATCGATTTCAAGACCAACCAACCGGGGAAGAAAGAGGGCTACACCGATTTCTACACCTGGCTCCGTGACCACTACAAAGCCCAGATGACCGCCTACCGCGAACACGTAGCCGCGGCCCTCGACCTCCCCGAATCAGCTGTTGCCGTATCCCTGCTTTCCTGTCCCCTTGGCATAAAAGCAAGGATAATCCCCTGCCAATAAAGGAAGCCCGGGTCTCACCCCCGGGCTTCCTGCTGCAAGTTCGCTATCAGCGCGGAAAGCATTCCATTGGGTGCAATATCCCCCACCCATATTTCCCCCGCCTGCCGGAGCACATATTCATTGCACCA
>JAFXDR010000012.1 GCA_017521145.1 Akkermansia sp.
CCGGAAATACGGCCTATCAGGTTCCGGGTGCGATTCACCTCATTATCCACCCGGGCGCGGGATACAGCATTCATCTTGATATGACTCCAGGTATGCACGCCCAGTTCATGACCAGAGGCCGCTACGCTGGCAACCAACGACTTATAGCGGTTCACATTCTCGCCCAGCATGAAGAAAGTACCCTTGGCACCATGGCGGTCCAGAATAGCAACAGCCTTGCGGGTGAGCGCAGGATGCGGACCATCATCGAACGTAAGCGCCACGTACTTCCCCTTCATGGGAACATGGCTCACCTTTTTACCGAGAGGGCGCAGGCTCACGGGATTCTGCACCATGGGAAAGGCAGAGGCTTCGGCAGAGGATACAACCCTGGGTTTCGGTTTTACAACAGGACGAGGCCGGGGCTTCGGTCTGGGTGCAGGCTTCACCACAGGAGTCACAGCCTGTTCCATGTTCTGCTGCTGGTCCTGCTGCTGGCATGCCACCATCCCCAGAATGGTGGTCGCGCAAATCAAATATTGTCCTATTTTCATCCGCATGGCAAGTGGCGGCATTGTACAGGCTGCGCGCGCAAAAGGCAACCCCTTTTGACGTCATTTTGCATCGACACCGACCGCCCCGTATGCTAGAGTGATGCTATGCTGAACTTCGCTTACCACAACCCGACCCACTATGTTTATGGCCCCGGGGAGCACTTGAATCTGGGAAATTACCTGAAACCGCTCGTCTCTGCAAAAATACTGCTTCATTATGGCGGCGGCAGCGTGGTGCGGACAGGTCTGCTGGAGAGAATACGCAAAAGTCTGGCAGAGGCTGGCATTGAATGGGCAGAACTGGGCGGGGTTAAACCCAACCCCAGTGTCACCCTGGTACGCGAGGGTATTGCGCTCTGCCGCCAGGAACGCATCGGACTGGTTCTGGCGGTGGGAGGCGGCAGCGTCATTGATTCAGCCAAAGGGATTGCCGTTGGCGTACCCAATACATGCGATATCTGGGAACTCTATTCCCACAAAGGCTCGGTGCCGGAACACCAGCCCCTGCCGGTAGCTACCGTGCTTACCCTGCCCGCCGCCGGCAGCGAGAACAGCCCCAACACCGTGCTGAGCAATGAGGAAACCCACCGCAAGCTGGGCTTCAAGCACATGGGGCTGCGCCCGGTGCTCAGCATTGTGGATCCATCCCTCTTCCTCACCCTGCCCCATGCGCAGATGGCCTACGGTGCCTGCGATATGCTCTGCCATATTTTTGAGCGATACTTCACCAATACCACCAGCACTGCCCTCACCGATGCCCTGGCCGAAGCCACCATGCGCACCATCATGACCCAGGCGCGAATTCTGAATGCCGATTTGCAGAATGTGGATGCCTGGGGACAGCTTGCCCTCTGCGGCACCATGGCCCACAACGATCTGCTCGGAGTGGGGCGGGCTCAAAGCTGGGCATGCCATGCGCTGGAGCACGAGCTGAGCGCCATTTACGATGTCCCGCATGGCGCGGGGCTGGCTGTCATCGTGCCGGCCTACATGGAGGCAGTCTGGCCCTGCAACCCCGGCATCTATGCCCAGTGGGCCACCAATGTAATGGGGGTTACCCCCCAGCGGGATACCACCGCCGTGGTGCGCGAGGGTATAGACCGGCTGCGCGCATGGTACCGCGAACTGGGGCTTCCGCAGAGCATGCAGGAACTCGGCATCCCCGCCACGGCAGATTTTGCAGCCATGGCGGCGGCAGCCTGCAAGGTATACGGAGGCGGAGCCGCCATTCCCACCCTGCCCGGGGTACACCCGCTCACCGCAGAGGAAGCCGCAGCCGTCTATCATGCCGCCATCTAATAGTCATTGACTAACACCCCCGGACAAGGCAGTATGGTTGCATGGATTCTTCCTCCCATACTGCCCTGTGGCTTGCGGTACATGCCGCCTACGAAGCCCACGATTTAGACGAAGCCCGCCGCCTGCTCAGAAATGATGATTCCGAGCCGGATTGCAGCGATATCCTCCACTGCAGTGACAAGGAGTACCTCCTCTGGCTGCTCAGCAACAAGCTCATTTCCCCACCCCACGGAGCCGCAGAAACATGGCCCGATCTCCAGGAGCTCCAGCTCCAATGCAATTCTATCGATGAAGCCTCTCGCCCCCGCTGTATCCTGCACGGCAAGTTGGAATAATCGGCGGCTCGTCCTGGTGTAGCTCCGACAGGAACGAATTCGGAAAGCCGCTAACTTCCAATTCGCCAATCGTAAATCCACGTGTCCCGAATCTTTGGGACACGTGTGAGCCGCTACAAAAAAGGTTGACAATGGATTGCCATTTTTTAAAATAAAGGCATCAAGAAGTGAATGTCTTGATTAACTTCTCCTGAGATACCTCCAACTGCTACTGGGGAACATCTCCGTATACGAAACCAGGAAACAGAACAGGCATATGGTTACGACAACCGTAAGAGGTATGGAGAACAAGACCAGTTCTATTCTGGATCTCGAACCTGCGGGAATATCTTTGTGTCTTATTCGGATACAGCCACTCTGAATCTCCGATTAAACAGGAGTCAAAGAATATCTACCGAGTGGCTTTTTCTATCTCGTTTTCCACGGGGCATGTTGACGAGACCAATTCTCGATATGTGGAGCTTTTCTGACCTGATTCTACCCTCTCAGATTGTCGTCAACGGGAGCCGAAAGTTTTCTTTTGTTGTATAATACTTACGGATAATGCTTTATAAAAATAAAGCTGCAAACGGAAGACAAAATTCAGCTTTTTGTTTTGGCGATTAGGTCGGTAGAGGACAAATGCAGATGCTTCGACCTGAGCCGCATCTCGATGCTGAAATCGAAGCCGTCTTGTGGCTGGAAGAGGAAGAAGCCCGCGAAGCCGAACGTGCAGAAGAATTAAACGAGGCCGTGACGGACGTGGAGCCGACCGCCGAAGCCCCGGCACAGGAATCCATCGTTGAGCCTACTGAACCGAAAGCTGCCGAAGTGGTCGAAATCAAGCTGACCACCTACAATCTGAAAAAGGCTGGCCAAGCTCCGGTAAGCATCACGCCCGAGAGTAAAGACATCAAACTGGAACCCGGCGACCAACTGATACGCATCTACAAAGGCACGCTCATCGAGGTAGACGTACTCGACAGCGGATACAAGTGGAATGGCGAGGTTTACCCCACCCTCACCCACATCAGTTGGAAAGCCACC
>JAFXDR010000106.1 GCA_017521145.1 Akkermansia sp.
ATTGAAATTCACGAGGAACGCTCTGCCCTGTTGGATGAAAATAGGCGCCTGCGGAGCCAATTGTGTGAAAATCCCGGGCACATGGTCGGTTCCAGCCGGGAAATGCAGCAGGTCTATGCTCAGCTCAGACAGGTCGCCCCCAGCGATGCAACCGTTTTGATTCGTGGCGCCAGTGGTACCGGTAAGGAACTGCTAGCGCGGGCCATTGTGGAGCTTTCCGACAGAAAAGGGAGACCCTTCGTTACGCTGAATTGCGCCGCTCTGCCCGAAGCCCTGGTTGAAAGTGAGCTTTTCGGTCATGAGCGAGGAGCGTTCACCGGGGCGGTTACGCGGCGCATCGGGCGGGCAGAAGCCGCAGATGGCGGCACGCTCTTTCTGGATGAAATCGGCGATTTAACGCCGCAAACTCAGGTGAAACTGCTCCGATTCCTGCAAGAGCGTACCTTTTCTCGCGTCGGCAGCAACCAGGAATTGCATTCCGACGTGCGCATACTGGCTGCCACGAGCCGCAACCTGGAGGAAATGATGGCGCAGAACCTTTTTCGCGAAGATTTGTACTACAGGCTCAACATTTTTCCCATCATCATGCCCTCACTCTCTTCCCGAAAGAGTGATATCATCCTTCTGGCGGAACATTTCATTGAAAAAATGAATCTTCGCTACGCAAAAAAGATAACACGCATCTCACCCCGCGCCATGAATGCCCTGATGGAATATCCCTGGCCGGGAAATGTTCGTGAGCTGGAAAATTGTATGGAACGAGCCGTGCTGACAACTCAGGATGATTGCATTCGCGTCCATAATTTGCCTCCCTCCCTGCAACCGGAGACGGATAACATCCATCACGACGCCAACGCAATCGGTTCCCTTTCCTCCATGCTTGCCCATTACGAAAAAGAAATCCTGCAGAGAGCTCTGGAACGCCATCACGGCAACATCTCTGCCGCCGGCCGTGAATTGGGCGTATCTCCCAGAATGATGAATTACAAGATTCGCAAGTTTTCCTTGAAAGTATAGCTCCTCCAGCTTGACCAAAGAAACGACCTGCAACCGAGTTTCGATTGCAGGTCGTGGAGTACACGAGAAGAGATTCGAACTCCTGACCAACTGTGTGTAAGACAGCCGCTCTACCACTGAGCTACTCGTGCGTGTGGCGGCAGTCTAGCAGAGGATAAAGAGGAAAGCAAGCCTAAAATGAAAAAAAGTTATGGTCGAAGGGTCAGCCAGGGGCAAGAGGAGATTCTCCACAACACTTTTTAGCCATTAACAATTAGTTACTAATCTCCAATTGCCCACACGCCGGCAGATACCGGTATGACATGGGCGGGGGCGAATTGCGTTTGCGCGCGGGTGCGGGGGTGTGGTAAAATGCGGGTATGCGATGGCTGATTTCCATGTTGGTTGTATCCGGGTTGTTCCCCTGCTCTGCGGCAGAGGAAATGCGAAAGCATTGGGATGAATCAGCGCTGACGATTTCGAGGAAGTGCGCGGAGTGCCACCGCAAAGAGTATGATGAGTGGGCGGGTAGTGATCATGCCTGGGCATGGCGGCATCCGCAAGCTGCACTGGATGCCGAGGCGTTTGAGGGTCAGCGTATCAGGGCGCATGGCATGGAGCTGGAGATGCAGCGGGATGCCGCGGGGAATTTCCAGATGCGCGATGTGGCCACAGGTAAGGTGTATACGGTGGGCGGGGTGATTGGCCGCGAGCCGCTGGTGCAGTACCTGCTGCGCTGGAAGGATGGCGGCTTGCAGACGCCGAGTGCCGCCTGGGATGTGGAGAAGAAAGAGTGGTTCGATGTGTTCCGCGATGATGCGCTGCAGCAGGAGCGCGGCGGCGCCATCCGCAAGCCGGGCGAGTGGGGCCACTGGACGGGGAGCGGCATGAACTGGGAATCCCAGTGCGCCTGGTGCCACATGAGCGGGTTCCGGAAGAATTACGATGTGGCTACGGATACCTTCAAGGCCAGCTGGCAGGAGCCGGGTATCACCTGCATCCAGTGCCACAAGGTTTCTGCCACGCCGGATGCGGAGGACGGGTGCCTGGTGGCGCGGGGCGACCGCAAGCTCACCCCGGAGCAGCACGATGACAACTGCGCCAGCTGCCACGCCCGCCGGGAGGAGCTCACGGGCAATTTCACTGTGGGCGATAAGTTCGATGACCATTTTCGCCTGGAGCTGCCGAAAATCCCCGGTGTATTCTACCCGAATGGCTTGCAGTGGGAGGAGGATTACAGCGAAACCAGTTTCCGGCTGCACAAGATGGGGCGCACCGGGGTGACCTGCTATGATTGCCACGACCCGCACTCCGGCAAGGTGACCAAACCCACGGAGAACGATGAGCTCTGCCTGCAGTGCCACGGCACCAACAAGGTGGTGAACGGCGTGCTGGCCCCGCAGGTTGGTCACAACAAGCTCTGTGGGGGCCAGGCAATGCCCTGCATCGAGTGCCACATGCCCAGAATGACCTACATGGGGCGCGACCCGCGCCGCGACCACGGTCTGCACTGGCCGGATCCGCGCATGAGCATCGAGCTGGGCGTGCCGAATGCCTGCCTGAACTGCCACAAGGACAAGGACCACCAGTGGTGCATGGAATATCTTGAAAAACGCTACAAGGAGGAGCGCATGGGCAAATACCGCCAGCGCTTCCGCGCTGCGGGGCATGCCTTGCAGGGCAAGGGCAGTGTGCAGGAGCTGCTGGCTGCTTACAAGGCGGAGGAAATTGCCGCCTGGCGCGCCACGCTGCTGGGGCTGCTGGCGCAATTCCCGCTCACCCCGGAGGTACAGGCTGTGGCACTGGGTGCCACCCAGGATCCCGATGCCCTGGTGCGAGCCGCCGCAGTGGAGCTGCTGGGGGGGGATGCCGCCCGCAAGGCCCTGGCGGATAAGACCCGCAGCGTGCGCCACGCCGCCGGCTGGCAGTTGTTCCCGAATCTGCCGAAAAATCACCCGGTGCTGCAGGAAATGAAGGAAACCGCCACCCACCAGGCCGACCAGCCCACCGGTGCCATGCAGCTGGCTATGCTTGCCACCGCAGCGGGTGATACCGCCACGGCAGAGTCTCAGTACCGCCGCGCAGTGGAGCGCGACCCCGCCAGCGCCGTGGCCCGCATGGATTATGCCGTGTTCCTGGCGCGACAGGGGCGCCCGGTGGATGCCCTGCGGCAGATGCTGGCCTGCGCCCGCGAACACCCGCAGAATGCTGACGTGCAGTACCGCCTTGGGCTGATTCTCATCGAGCTGGGGCAGTACCGCCCCGCCCTGCGCGCCATGCAGAAAGCCACAAGTCTGGATCCGCAGCACACCGCCGCCCGCCAGGCAATTCAGCAGCTTCAGCCCTACCTCCGCTAACCCCCTTCCCCTCCCCATCCGCAGACCATGGAAACCTCCCACATTATCCTCACTATCCTGGCCGTTATTGTGCTGGCCATCTTCATCTTTTCGCTCATGAAGGGCGTCATCCGCATGATTCTGCTGGCCCTGGCCGTTTCCGGCTCCGTGGCTGCGTGGATGTTCCTGCAGAAAAACGGTTTCACCTATGTGGCCTTTATGACCGATTCACCCAAGCCCTGGATGGTGCAGGCGCTTGCCTGGGGCACTTCGATTTTCATCCTGCTTATCTGCTTTCATGGCATGGTGTGGATTTCCCAGCTTTTCAACTTCAGGAAAAAAGCCGGTATAGGCGGCATTCTCACCACGGTGCTCATGAGTCTCATCATGCTCTGGGTCACCATGATGGGTATCTGTTACTACGGCAATGTGTGCCGCATCCGCTACTACCACGAACTGGCAGAAGCCCAGATGCAGCGCACCACCAATCCCGCCGTTGCCATGCCGGATATCCCTTGGTTCACCCGCATGACCACCGCCCTGCGCACCTCCAAGGTCACCGGCTGGGTGCAGAGCATTGATCTGATGGATAACCCCGCCCAGACGAATCTGGCCTGCCTGGTAGCCTTTGGCTGCACGCTGGATGAACCCACCTTCACCACGTTCTACAACACCCAGTTGCTCAACCGCGGTATTCCGCAGCCCACCCGCCTGCTGGATCTTTTCCGCGACCCCGGCCTGCGCACCATGGTCAGGGAGGGGCGCTTTGTCTCCCTGTTGGAAAATGAACGGCTCAACACTGTGCTGCGCTTCCGCAATACGGAGGAGAAGATGAGATACATTCTGTAATGCAGAGTTCAGAATGCAGAATGCAGAATGAAATGTTCGCATGCTGACTCCCGTCAGCATGGAGAAGCAGAACAAGCGCTGAGATGAATCTCAGCGCTTGTTTCATTATTCTGCGCACAGCGCAGGGAATGTTGCACATTCAAAATCCTGAATTCAAAATTCAAGATTCTGCAATTCCCTCTGCGCCCGCGGGAGCGGCCTTACTTATTCAGCAGCTTTTCGAGCAGGGCCTGGGAATTATCGGCCAGCTTGGCGGGGTCATCGAGCATGCCGGCGCGCAGGAGGGCGGTGTTGATAAGCTGGTCGGCCAGCAGGGTGGCCAGTGCTTCATCCTTGCTGCGAAGCTCGGCCAGCTTCATGACGATGGGGTTGTGCGGATTGAAGGCAATCTCCGGGTGGGTTTCCGGCACTTCCTGCCCCATGGCGCGGAGGTAAGCCTTGATTTCCGGGGAGATATCGCCCTCGCCCTGCAGGGCAATGGCCGGGGCGCTGGTCACGCGGTCGCTGGTGCTCACCTTGCTGAAGCGGTCCTTGAAGGTATCGCTCACCCAGGTGGTGAGCCCCTCGGCCTCGACGTCATCCAGGCCGGGCTGGTCAGGCTGG
>JAFXDR010000107.1 GCA_017521145.1 Akkermansia sp.
TGCCAAGCAGGCTCGCATGAACCCTCGAGCCCTGGCTACTGAGGTAATTGAAAAATTCGGCGAATCTGAAATAGCCACGCTGGAAATTGCCGGGCCTGGTTTCATTAATTTCCGCGTCAAGCCAGCATATTTTGCCACGCGCACACACGGAATGCTGAGCGACGAACGCCTGGGTGTTTCACTGGTGGAGAATCCGAAGACCATCGTCATTGATTTTTCCGCCCCGAATGTAGCGAAACCCATGCACGTGGGTCATATTCGCTCCACCATTATTGGCGATACCCTGGGGCGTCTGGCTCGATTCCTTGGTCACAAAGTAATTACCGACAACCATATTGGCGACTGGGGTACCCAGTTTGGTATGATTCTCTGGGGATGGAAACATATTCTGGATCAGGCGGAACTTGAAAAAGACCCTATAGAAGCTCTTCTTAATGTCTATAAGGAAGTAAATACACGCTGCAAGGAAGACGAAAAACTGCTTCCTCTTTGCAAGGAGGAACTGGTGAAGCTCCAGAGTGGAGATGCTGAAAATCTTGAAATCTGGCAGAAATGCATTGCAGTTACCAAGATTGGTCTTGAAAAGATTTATTCCCAGCTGGATATCACCTTTGACTACTGGTTAGGCGAAAGTGCTTATAATGATGCACTTGCTCCTCTTGTAGAAAAATTGATAGAGCAGGGGATTGCTCGTGAGAGCGACGGTGCAATCTGCGTATTCTCTGATGGTTTCCACAAACCGCAGAACGACCCGTTCCTGGTTCAGAAAGATGGTGAGTGGTGCCCGGTTCCAGCCATTATCCGAAAGGCAGATGGTGGATTCCTTTACGCCACAACTGATCTGGCAACTCTGGATTACCGCACGGAGAATTTCAAAGCAGATGCCATCTGGTATGTGGTGGGTGCTCCCCAGGATAAGCATTTCAAGCAGATTTTCGATATCGAACGCATGCGCGGCGTGAGCGGCGACTTCCGTCACGTAGCCTTTGGTTCCATTCTTGGTAAGGATCGCCGTCCGTTCAAGACTCGTTCCGGGGATACGGTGAGCCTTCAGGATGTGATTGATGAAGCTATTACACGTGCAACAGCGGTGGTAGAAGCCAAGAGCCCCGATATGCCGGCCGAAGAAAAAGCGGCTGTGGCGCAGGCAGTGGGTATCGGCGCTATCAAGTTTGCTGAACTTTCCCAGAACCGCATGAGCGACTACATCTTTGATTGGGAGAAGATGCTTGCTCTTACCGGCGACACCGCACCTTATCTCCAGAACTCCTACGTGCGCGTACGCTCTATCTTCCGAAAGACCGATGGTGAGTTCACTGCACCTGAATCATTGATACTTAATGAAAATGCGGAAATCAACCTGGCACGTCTCCTGGTTCGTTTCGGTGAAGTAGTTCCTGCTACACTGGATGATTGCCGCCCGAATCTGCTTGCAGCTTATCTCTATGAGCTTGCCAAGGCATTCCACAGTTTCTATGAAGCATGCCCGGTGCTGAAGAGCGAAGGTGCCACGCGTGAAACGCGTCTGGCTCTTTGTGAACTGACTGCCAGGGTACTCAGAAAGGGCATGGGCCTCTTCGGCATCACCATGCCGGAGCGTATGTAATGATACCTCACATGAAATCATCCTTTACCATCCTCTGTCTGGCAGCTGCAACATGCTGCTGGGCAGAGGATAATGCTTTGACAAAACCGGGATTTTTCACCCATGAAAATCCCGATATCCAGATTGCTGTTTCCACTGAAAATGCTGAGGCTCAGCGACTGGTCAATCTGGGGCTCAAAGAATACCTGTATGGCAGTAATGAAAGGGCAGGGAACTTCTTCGAAGATGCTTTGCGGGAGGATGCCCATTGTCTGCTCGCACACATCGGCATGATGATGATTCACCCCATGCGGAGTGAAATTTATCGCAATCACCTTCAGCAACTGAATACTGGTCTGGAAGAAGCCGTGCTCACCCCGGTGGAGGAATGGTATGTGGCTACTTTCATCCAATACCTGAATGGTGATTTACCCGGTGCAGCACAGGCTTTCCGCGAGCGTGCCGCTACCTACCGCCGGGACTCCATGGCCGCCTGCTGGGATATTGTGCTGAACCACTATGCCGGAGAGAAAAATGAGACGCTGATACCGCGCGCTGATACCCTCGTGAACCGCCTGCCGGACTCTCCACTGGCTCATTTCTGCCGGGCTTTGATAGAGGAGAATAACTCACCCTCTGACACTGCCCGCAAAGCTGCCCGATCCGCATCCCGTCTTACTGAGAAATCCCCGCATCCCGGTATCGAATTACTCGCCGGGCGCCTGGAGAGCAGGGCAGGGGAGTGGAAGCAGGCTCTGAAACACTTCGAAACAGCCGCCAAATGCGCTCCCGATCAATCAGAATCTTTTTATGCAGCCAGGCTCTCCATTCCTGCTGCCTGGATTCAGAGTGGTGATAAAAAGCTGTGGATGGAAGCCCTCAAATATGCAAAAAAACTCAGCGATGAGGCCCCCGGAAACACTCCTGAAACAGATGCCGAAATCCTGAACTACTGGGAAGGAAAAACCATGCTTCTGCGCATGCTGGTGCTCCAGAAAACGCCCCCTGGTGGCCCTGCCATCAATATGGCCTCGCGTTCCTGCAATGCACCTGAGGGACATCCTCTCAAGCTGGTGCAGGATTGTCTCGTCGCGGCGATTCAGGCTCGTTCCCTGGCTGAAACAGGTCGTATCACCACAGCAACCACCACCTTCACCAAGGCAGAAAAACTCCTTTCCCGCCTGCAGAGGGAAGGGGATCTTTCCATCCCAGCCAGCGGCATGTCCCGCACCTGCTACCAGCGCGCGTTCCGCGCCTGCTCCGGAGCACTCTACCGAGCCAAGGTAGCCCTTTATAAGGAAAGTGCCTCTATCTGGCAACCCTACCTGGATGATATTCTCAATACTCCGGAACCCAGGTTGCTACCACCAGTCTTACCTCACTAAGCTTTATCAGGAATGTTCCACGTGGAACATTCCTTTTTTTTCAGCGTTTTCTTTACAATATCGTCAGTCTGTGTTAGAATACAGCATCTGAAAGTTTTCTGATAAGGTATGAAGCGATTCTCTTTATTGATTGTCAGTGTTCTTTGCGTCATTTCGGCTGTTTCATGCAGCGTGCGCACCCATGAGGTCATTGCAGACCATGCACGCAGCGGCAATGCGATTCTGGTGCCTCTGGAAAAACCCGTACTCTGCCAGATGGGTGAACAATGGTATTTGCAGGGCAACCTGGCTCAAGTGGAACGCCGCCACCGTCCCTGTATTCACAAGACCAAAAACCCCGGCAGAAACTTTCACCCGGAACGCTACTACCTGGTCGATGAGGACGATTTTGAACCTGTCTATGCCCCCATGCCTGCCGAAATGGCAGAGCGCATGATGAAGGATACCTATACCTACACGGATGCCATCAGCTTCATCAACAGCAAATGGATGAAAAAACTCCCCGCTGGTGAAGTGCAGAAGTGGCAGACCCGCGCTGTAGCTCCGTCCTTTTTCCGCAACATGTCCTCCCACCGCATGATTCAGACGGAAAAAGACAGCTACCTGCTTGCCCGAATCGGCGAAATGACGGCTGATTTCAGTTCCATCTACATGTACCCGCTGGCTGGTCTGAGCGCCATCCTTATCGATGTTCCCGGCAGCATCCTCATCGGGCCGCCCACCACCAAGGTGCAGAAAGCTGAGGCTGAGGAAGTGGAATAATCTTACTTTCAATACTTTATCATACTTATTCACAAAACATGTGAATAAGTCAGTGAATAAGCCGTTAGTAAAGGTATCAATAAGTATTCTTCACCGGTTGAGAGGTAGTTCTCAACCGGTTTATTTACATACAGGAGATAATGTTAGCTGTTCTATTTCAATACTTCTGTTAACTTATCCACTTATTCACAGGGCAGATGATGATGAATTTCTATCTATACTATATTAGCATCATTGAAAGGGAAAAAGAGACAGTACCCCAGGGCTCGTCTTGACAGACGCTATTTGCCTGTTACAATACCCGGCATGCAGCAGCAGGAAGATCAGAAATGGATGCAGCGCGCCCTGGAACTTGCGCGTAATGGATTAGGACTCACCAGCCCAAATCCGCCTGTTGGTGCTGTTATCGTGCGCGATGGTAAGATGATTGGCGAAGGCTTTCACGAAGTAGCCGGTGAAGCCCATGCCGAATGCCGGGCCATTGCCGATGCCTGTACCCGTGGCAACGGCCACTTGCTGCCAGGTTCTACCATTTACGTGACGCTTGAGCCCTGTTCGAGCGTGGGGCGCACCGGTGCGTGCACCAGCGCCATTATCGCTGAGGGAATCTCGCGAGTGGTCTATGGCTCCACAGACCCCGATATGCGCCACCAGGGACGCGCTGACGGCGTTTTACAGGCCGCCGGGGTATCGGTTACCCCGGGTGTGTGCAAAGCCGCCTGTGACCGTTTTCTGCGCTCCTGGTTTCATGCGGTGATGACGGGTCGCCCGTGGGTGACAGCCAAGGTGGCGGTTACGCTCGACGGGCGTATGACCCGTCGGCAGAAATTCTGGCTGAGCGGGGTGGATACCCTGAAATATGCCCACCAGTTGAGACTGGAGAGCGATGCCATTCTCATAGGCGGTAACACCCTGCGCACGGATGACCCCCAGCTTACCATCCGCACCCCGTTGAAAACCCCCTCGCCGCGCAAAAAACAGCCCTGGCGCATCGTGCTCACCAATAACATGCTCTCCCTGCCGCCCATGGCCAGGCTTTTTTCGGATGAGTACCATAAGCGCACCCTGGTGTGGGAAGATGTAAAAGACCTGCACGGGCTGCTCAATGAACTCTATACCCGCTATGGTATTGTGAACCTAATGCTCGAATGCGGCGGCCGCCTGTTGCGCCGCTTCCTGGAGGAAGGGCTTGTCAATGAATGGATGCAGAGTATCTCCCCCATGGTCGGGGCAGGGCCGGATTATGTGGTGCCGGGAGACTTTCTGCCGCAGGAATTTATCTTCCAGCGGGAGGAAATCATTGAATGTGAGCGTGATATCATCATCAGAGGCCGTCTTGGCTGATAAATTGTTCCATATGGAACATTAAGGCTTGCGATTGAGGGCGAGATGCGGTAGAATCCGCGACCTTTTTCAGGCACTATGGGATTCAAATGGCAACAGATACTGGTATGCGTGGCCGCTGCGGTGGGGCTGGCCTCGTGCTACCCGCCCCAGATTCAGTATCCCTATACCGAAATGGTGACCAACCGCCGCATGCAGCTTAAGGACAACCTGGTGGCCTTGCTGCCCATGGAGCAGCAACGCCTGCCCGAAGCCCGGCAGGAAGCCGCCTGGCTGGCAGATACATCCTATAAGGCTGCCGCAGGTATCGCGCGTGTGAATGGTTCCATGTTCCCCGGCTGGATAGGAAACGCCTTTATCAATGCCCGCCTGCAGGACCGCGGTCTCTGCTGGCACTACCAGCACGATATGTACCGCGAGCTGCGCCGCCGCCCGCTGAAATATTTCCGCATTGGCTGCTGCGTGCGCGATGGCGGCAAGGCCTCGGAGCACAACTGTGTGTATGTGGCACCAAAGGGCAAGGCCTGGCCACATGCCTGGGTGCTGGATGCCTGGATGTGGAATGGCCGCTTGAAAGTGGACGATGCCCGCGAGCTGAACCAGAAGCGCTGGGCGGATCTGCCCGGCATCTGCCGCGTGCAATCCATCTATTACCAGGAAGGGCACATGTGGCCCATCGAGCACTGGAGTGTGCTGCGCGACCCGGAAGGCAACTACGAAGGGTACTGGATGCCGGAGATGAAATACTCCTCCCAGTATGAGCGCATGTACAACAATGTGGAGAAAGGCAAACTGGAACACCCGGGGCTCCTGACCAATTATTGAGATGTTGTCTTTTCGTGCAGGCGTGCTGGTGCTGGCGCTGCTGGTCTGTTTAGCAGGCTGTCAGCACGCCCCCAGGCCGGACTATACCGAAACCCCCGGGGTAGTGCAGAAACGTGCCGAGTTACAGGCAAAGCTCCTGGAGCTGCTGCCGGAAAACCAGCGGGCTGCTGCCAAAGTTGAAGCCACCTGGCTGGCGGACACGGCTTATCGCGGAGCCGCTGCCATTGCGCGTTACAATGACCCGCTCTTTGTCAACTGGCTCAACAACCGAACGGTCAACACGCGGCACCACTGGCGCCACCGTGGTCTCTGCTGGCATTACCAGCATGATATGTACCGTGAGTTGCGCCGCCGCCCATTGAACTATTTCCGGCTCGGGTGCTGTGCACGTGATATCGGCACCGGCAGTGAGCATCATGTTGTCTATCTCACCGGCAAACACGTCAGATGGCCCCGGGTCATCATGCTCGATGCCTGGTGGTCCAACGGTCGCCTGCGGATTGATTACGAATGCGACCCCGATGAATGGACCGATGATGGAGAAGGTGCCCGCCGCCTGGGACGCATCTACCCGGAAGGGCACAGGAAACCGCTGGAACACTGGGCCATGGTGCGCCGCGGCACTCGCTACAATGACTATGTGTACAGCCACACTCCGGAAGCCAGGGATACTCCCCAGTATGTCCACATGCAGGAGCAGATGAAGAAAGGCCTGGAGGAGAGGAAAGGCAAAGCTGTTGATTATTAAGAAATCCTAAATAATTAGATGACAGGAGAGTAGATAGATTTTAGAGAATATTTTGCTTGCCTTTAGCAGAGTGTTCCCCTAAACTGGTGCCGTGCAACAGATCGCCTTTAATGAAATTAGTGCGGCAGAGGTATCTGCCATTCCCGCCATGAAGCAGCTGAAGCTTTTCTTCTCCTTCAAGGTGGATGATGACTGCCTGAGCGGCAACCCGAAGGACAGCCGTTTCGGCGTGGTGGAGCGCGATGGGCGCCGCATCTACCGCTTCCGTTCCGACGACGATTATCGCATCTACTTCACAGTTGAGCAGAATGAGGATGGCGACAATGTGGTAGTGGTGCAGCGCGTACTGCATGCCGATTCGCTCAAGGACTTCTTCTTCCGCAGCGGCATGGGATCCGATAGCGAAGACCGCAAGCTGGGCAAGTCCCGCAGCTTCTGGAAACTCATTGAGGATGGCGAAAAAGCCGCCCGCAAGAAATAAAGCCGCACGAATACCAACGGCATGTACGGGCCGCTACAGTATCTGGTCAGCATGCCTGGCCGGATTGCCGCCGTGGCAGGAGTCACCCTAACGCAACTGGTGCGCATGCGCCTGTTTCTGGTGCCGGCTGTGGTGGCTCTCCTGTTTCTGGCGCTGCAATTCATCCCGTACCAGGGAAACATAGGGCTTGAGTACCAAGGGGTAGCGCAGCTGCAATTCATCAAGGATGTAAGCCTGGGCTGCATGCAGCTCTTTGCTCTCATCTTCTGCGTGGCCGCCACAGCGCTGCTGCTGCCGCGCGATGCAGAGGACCGCATTCTCTACACCATTCTCTGCAAACCAGTGCCACGCTTTGACTATCTGGCCGGCAAAGCCATCGGGGTCATGGCGCTGCTGGTGCTCATGATCCTGCTTCTGGATGCATTGATGAGCGCCGTACTCGCTCAGCGGGTGGCCGCCATCAGCCAGGAACTGAGTGCTGCCCTGGCCGCCAATGGGTACACCGAGGCCGAAACAGCCCCCTACCTGGAGCAGGTGAAAGCTGCCGGCAACAGTCTGGATACCCAGCGTGGCATTCTGGCCGCCCTGCTGGGTTATGGAGTCCTGACCACGCTCACCCTGCTCATTTCCTGCTTCACCAGCGGCACCATAGTGAGCATCATTTTCGGACTGGGTGCCTATTTTGTCGGGCTTTTCCAGGGTACTTTGTTTGATGCCCTGGCCGCCGGGCAGGGAACCACCAGCACCATGCGGCTGGCCGAGCAGGTCTGCGCTGTGCTGCTGCCGGATTTCAGCCTGTTCTCTGTGGCCGATACAGCAAGTGCCGGGGCTGAACTGAGCTGGGCACTCCTGGGCAGTCTGGCCCTCATTGCCATGGGCTACATGCTGTTGCACCTGCTCACCGCCACCTGGATTTTCAGCAAAAAGGAATTTTAGCAGGGATATCATGCTGGAAGAACTACGCGCCAGAGCCGCTGCCGGAGAAACAGATGCCTGCCTGCACCTGGCCAAGAAACTCATCCGCGGCCGCGGGGAAGGGCGCAACTTTGAAGAAGCCGTAGAGTGGTTTGACCGTGCCGCCCGCGCCGGCCATGCCGATGCGCTCTACTGGCTGGGCAAATGCTACCTGAAAGGCCTGGGCTGCCCGCGTGACCCTTCCGGCGGCTGCAGCTGCCTGGAACGAGCCGCCCTGCAGGGGCATGCTGCCGCAGCTCTGAAACTGGGCGAATGCTTCGAAACCGGTCTGGGAGCCCCCGCCAGTTCGGAACTTGCCGCCTATTGGTACCGCAAGGCCGCTGCCCGCGGTGAAAACCGCGCCTACGATAAATTGTTAAATTTAGCCCGTCGCCGCCGCTGATGCGCACTTTTTGCTCGCCAACGCGGGCGCGGGTGTGCTAGTATGGCTCTGAACGTTTTCTGTATACTATGCGTACGTGGTTTACCGCAACAATTATATGTCTTGGCACCGCATTCACGACTGCCTTTGGCACCCAGGAACAACAGGCACCCATAGCCCAGCCCGTTGCGCCTGTTGAAGCCTCAGAGCCAGCCTGCACCACGCATGGCTCCTCCGCAGTGCCCTCGGTAGAAGAAATCCGCGCTGAGGCCGAAGCCAAGGAAGCCCTGGTGAAAAGCCTCAATCTCTGCCCCTTTGCTGCTAATGCGCTGCTTATTGCAGCGGAATCCATGAGCCTGGAATCCCTGCAGCAGTATCTTTCCCAGGAACACCACGCCTACGATGGCCACAGCGTGCTGGAACACGCCGCCATGAAAGTCAGATTTGCCCTGCCCATGGCGCACAAGCCCTGCCCGGAATGCGGCAAAACTGTCTACCACGCCGACCCGGACGGCGAGCTGGCCGCCTGGACCCACCACTACACCAATGGAAAGCTGCAGTACAGCCGATTCCCGATTCCCCTGCAGATCTATGCCAAGGCAGAAGATGGCATGGGCCTGTGGGATAAGCTGGTGCACCGTGTCAAGGTGGATAACTTCAATCTGGCTGCCTCCATCATTTTCCTGCTCGCCATTCTGCACACCTTCATGGCCCCCATGTTCCAGAAATGGGCACACCATATGGAAAAAGCCCACAAGCAGAAACTGCGCGAGGAAAAATTCCGCATCCTGCACCCCGAGCAGCGCATGCCTGTCTCCTTCGGCAGCACCCTCTGCCACTTCCTGGGTGAGGTGGAAGTTGTTTTCGGCCTGTGGATTATCCCCTTTGCGCTGGTCTGCCAGCACTATTACAGCATGGATGACTTCCTGCGTTACATTGACCACGATACAAGCTTCACCGAACCGCTCTTCGTGGCTGTCATCATGGTGATTGCCTCCTCGCGCCCCATTTACCGCCTGGCTGAAAATACGCTCAAATTCGGTGCCAGCATGGGCGGTGGCACCCCGGCGGCCTGGTGGCTCTCCGTGCTCTGCATTGCGCCGCTGCTGGGCTCCTTCATCACTGAGCCTGCCGCCATGACCCTGGCCGCCATCCTTCTGGCCAAGAAATTCTACCACCTCAAGCCGTCACCGGCCCTGTGCTACGCCACACTGGCCCTGCTTTTCGTGAATGTATCCGTGGGCGGTACCCTTACCCACTTCGCCGCACCGCCCATCGTGATGGTCGCTGGCAAATGGAACTGGGACATGGCCCACATGTTCATCCACTTCGGCTGGAAAGCCATTGTCGGAATCATTATTTCCAACATTATCTACTTCTTCATCTTCCGTAAGGAATTCACCCGCCTGGCCGAAGTGCAGCGCCTCAACAGCGCATTCGACAGCGCCGTACCCACCTCCTGGGAAGACCGTCAGGATGTCATCCCCGTCTGGGTATACGCCGTATCCATTACCTTCCTGGTGTGGACAGTATACTTCGCCCACCACCCCGCCATCTTCATCGGCGGCTTCCTCTTCTTCCTGGGCTTCACCATGGCCACTCCGCAGTACCAGAATGCCTTCTCCATCAAAGTGCCGCTGCTGGTAGCCTTCTTCCTTGCGGGGCTGCTCATTCTGGGCGGTGTGCAGGGCTGGTGGATGCAGCCTGTGCTGCAGGCTCTTTCTGAGCTGGGTGCTACTGCCACCATGGGTCTGGCCAGCATCCTGACCGCATTCAACGACAACGCCTCCGTCACCTTCCTTTCCAGCACCGTGCCCAATCTGCCGGAGCACATCCGCTACGCCATTGTGGCCGGTGCCGTGACCGGCGGTGGTCTCACCGTGATTGCCAATGCCCCCAACCCGGCGGGGCAGGCAATCCTGGGTAAATACTTCAAGAATGGCATCAGTGCCCTGCAGCTCTTCCTCTGGGCGGTATTGCCCACCTTCATCATCTTCTGCCTGTATAACTTCATCTACTTCGGCAACTAAGACAAATTATGTTCACAGGACTCGTGGAATGCACCGGCAAGGTGCTGGAGCGCACACCCGTGGAATCGGGCGCGCGCTATGCGGTGGAAATCCCCTTTGCGGCAGAGCTGGCACTGGGGGATTCTGTAGCGGTGAATGGCTGCTGCCTCACCGTGGATAAAGTGGAAGGCACGCGCGTGGAATTCGACCTCCTCACGCAGACCCTGCGCGTCACCAGCCTGGGGCAGCTGCAGGTGGGCTCCCTCTGCAACCTGGAACGCGCCATGGGCGGCAATGGCCGCTTCGGTGGGCATTTCGTCATGGGCCATGTGGATACCACCGGCAGCGTCACCAGCATCACCCCGGTAGGGCAGGACCACATGGTGCGCATTGCCATACCGCAGGAATACATGCGCTACGTTATCGATAAAGGCAGCATCGCTATCGATGGTGTCTCTCTCACCGTAGCCAATATCACCGGTCCCGCCGAGCTGGAATTCTGGATCACCCCGCACACCTGGGAGCGCACCATCATGCACACCTACACCCCCGGCAGCATCGTCGATATCGAAGTCGATATGATTGCCAAATACGTAGAGAAGCTCAAGATGCCCGGCATCCAGTCGTAGTGAGCTCCTCCGCGCCCACGGTGCCGCCAGATTGGAATTCCGGTGAATTTCAGCCCCTATCGGCTAATGACGGCTAATTATCGGCTAAATTAGCCGATAAAAATTGACAAGACGGACTGCTTTGCTAAAATAGGCGCATGAAGCGGCGCAGCAAAGTTCCGGCGTTAAAAGAGCTGATTGAACAGGGAACGGGGAACCTTATGGATATTATGCATAAGGCACTCCCGGAGGCTTTGAGCATGGATCGTTATCTGAGCTGGCAGGAGCTGCGGCACCGGAAAGCTCCGGATGGCATGAGTGTCGGCGAATGGTGGCTGGGTCTTAAATTGCACCGGACGCAGGCCAGGCAGAGCATAGATCTCCGCAATGCAAAGGGGGAGCCTTTCAATTTTGCCCCAACGCAACTGATTCAGCAATATCTGCATAAGATTGACCGGGCATCCGGAACAATGCTGATGACGGATGCCAATGCTGTGTTCTCCGTAACGGAGCGAGATAAATACCTTCTGACTTCACTGGCCGAGGAAGCCATTATGTCCAGCATGCTGGAGGGTGCGGTGGTGACTCGTTCAGAAGCCCGGGAGCTTATTCGCAGCAACCGGCGCCCGAAGGATGAGCATGAACAGATGGTGATGAATAACTACCGCACAATGAGGATGATATTGCAGCGCAAGGATGAGCCGCTCACGCCGGAGTTCATCATGTCGCTGCACCGGAGCATGGTGGAAGGTACACTGAAAAAACCGGAACGGGCAGGCACTTTGCGCCAGGCGGAAGATAAAGTTTACATAGAGGACACCCGCACCGGCGATATCATTCACATGCCCCCCGCATCAGACAAGTTGGCAGAGCGTCTGGAATCACTCTGTCGCTTTGCGAATGATGAAGGGAAGGAGGACTATTACATCCACCCGATAGTTCGGGCCATCATCCTGCATTTTCAACTGGCATATGACCATCCCTTTGTCGATGGAAACGGCAGAACTGCCCGGTCGCTGTTCTACTGGAGTATGCTGCATTCCGGGTACTGGCTTTTTGAATACATTTCCATCTCTCTGGAAATTTACCGACACTCGCGCAGTTATTATGAATCTTTCCTGAACACGGAAGAAGATGAGAATGACCTGAATTATTTTATCATCGACCAGCTGAAAACCATTCTGGCATCCATTGAGAGCCTGAATGAACACCTGCGTGATAAGCAGAGAATTCAGGAAAAACTCCGCTATTCCCTTTCCGGTTTCACCCATCTCAATCACCGTCAGAAGAATGTGCTGCTACATTTCCTGCAGCATCCGAATGCGTACACTTCAGTCCGTCTGCACTGCAGCGAATACAAAGTAGTCCGCCAGACAGCCCGTACGGATTTAACGGGCCTGGAAGCTCTCGGGTTCCTTGTTTCGGAACTGATTTCACGCGAGTTCATCTTCAGACCTGTTCCTGACCTGGAAAAAATGCTTAATAGCCTTATCGACCAAAAATAGCCGCTATCGGCTAATGACGGCTAATTATCGGCTAAATTAGCCGATAAAGGGGTTGAACAGCAGCAAGCTGAAACGCCGCCCGGATTGCTCCGGACGGCGCTCAGCGTCTCTATGCTATACCGTTACTCAACGGTAAAGGGGGTTACTTCTGGCACTTGGGGCCGCAGCACTTGCCGTGGCGGCGGGGGCCA
>JAFXDR010000108.1 GCA_017521145.1 Akkermansia sp.
CATGACCTCCGGGCCGATACCATCGCCCGCCAGAACTGCAATCTTGTAGGTGTTCATGTTTGCGGAGCATGATACACCTCATTGCACGTGATGTCAATTGGTAATCCTGGCTTGTTCTCGCACGCGCGCAGAGCGTGCTTTCACTTTTCACAGAACGGGCGTCAGCCCGTTTTTTCACTCAGGCGCAGCCTGTTTTCACACTTGAAAATACCGTTTTGTTCTCGCACGCGCGCAGCGAGTATTCACCATCAAATCAATTACTCCGTCCATTAGCCTTGGCTGTATTCACGGAACGCACCAGCATATACCTGATATGGCGACATGCTTTCAACAGAGTTTCAGCTTTTTCTGATGCGAGAATATGGGTTCGTTCCATAAGTTCCAGCCAATATTCGCTCTCGTTGCTTTCCTTAAGAGCTATTTTCAACTTCAGGACAAAATCTGCACGGCTACTGGCATACTGTGCCTCGCGGATGTTGGCTCCGATACTGGTTGCAGAGCGCAATAGCTGATTCTTAAGCACCCCGCGGCCTTCCACTTCATCAAGGCTCAGGATAATCGCAATTGCGAATTCCATCGATTCATCCATTAAATTATGTTCATTCACAGCACGTGGATTATAATGCGAAAAGCAGCGTGTGTCGATAATGAAGCACGAATGCCTGATGATATGCGTGGGTTCTTCAGGGGTGAAAACAGGCTGCGCCTGAGTGAAAAAACGGGCTGACGCCCGTTCTGTGAAAAGTGAAAACACGCGCTACGCGCGTGTGAGCTCCCATTAATGCTGAAAACAGCTCTTCGGGAAACGCAGCGGTTCCGAAATGAACGGCGTGCCGAGCTCATCCGTACCGAATATCCGCAGCTCCATGGCTACGGGAGGGGTATCAAATTCATGCGTGCCGCTGCAGGCAAACACAGCGCCGGGTTCCAGCACCGGGCTTTCGTTGAAAATCCTGGCGGCTTCCACAATGCGGGTGTTGCCGTTGCGCTCGCGGAGAATCCATTTGCGCCCCAGCAGGCGCACCGGGTGACTGCCGGTGTTGCAGATACTCACGCGGAAGAGCGAGCGGTACACGGGCCGGGGGCGGCGCATTCCCTGCACCCCGGACATGATGAGCCTGAGCTCCAGCGGAGCATAGACAGGCAGGCTGCGTGTATCAGTGCTCATAGCCTTCGCCCACGGCAATGGTGGAAATGCTGGCGGCGGTTTCGCGGATGATGCGTACTTTTTCGATGCTGGGGGCCTCGCCCTCATTCAGGGTCATGGTGCCGGCAAGTTTTTCGAGCAGCAGCCCCAGCTGGTCCACTTTGAGACGCTTGGCGGTGCGGGGATTGAGCCCTTGCAGAATCTCGTTGAAATAGGCGGGGGCATCCGGGTAGAAGATGACGATGGCCTGGTTGGCATCGAACTTCTGCTCAATAGCCGCGGCTGAGGCATCCAGCGCACGCACCCAGCCACCCAGGGCGAGCAGGTGGGCCAGATCCGGGTCGCGCAGGGCCGTGAGCTCTTCGTTCACGGCGCTCTGGGTAGAGGAAAGGATGCGCTTGAATTCCTCCAGCTGGCCTTTTTCGGCATGTTCCAGCAGACTGGCAGAGTAGGAGTTCATCTTTTCGCCCACACCCATGGCCTTGCCGTAGCGGGAAAGATCCAGCGCAATGGGTTTCACATCGTTCATGTGGCCACTGCGCACGGCAATGAAGCCATCGGCCATGAGGTAGCCCATCTCAAGTGCCAGCTTGCCGGCATTCAGCGGCAGGTTCTCCGGGCGCTGGCGCAGCACGTATTCCTCCGGAATGGCTGGCAGATTATCCAGCTGGGCAAAAATCTTGCTGATGGAGGGGGCGGTGTAGACATTGATGCCCAGCTCCTGGTTGGAATGCGAATCATCCAGCATGGCATCATCGCGGAACATGGCGGGCATCTCGCCGGGCCGCCGCTCCGGGTCTTCCTGTGCCATCCCCTCAGGAATGCCGTCGAAGGCCGTATCAACGGCTTCCTCGGTGAATTCGGGTATATCCTGAGCTGCAACCGGGAGCATGCAGAGGGTTGCGGCGAGAATCAGAAGACGGCTGTGGGGCATTTTCATCTTGCGTGGGGAGTGGTTAATTTAGACTTGACTCCATATCCAGTTTACATTACTATCTGCGCGCGTCAAGCATCTGCTGATATGCTGACGCAAAAATGACCCGCGAGCCGCAGATGCCCGGGTTTCCTAGTCTCACCCGGAAGAACAGCTTATGGATTCGTCTCAGTACTGGTTCAATTTCTGCTGGCTTATTGCCTATTTTCTTGTGCTCGTGGGTATGTCGGGCTACGGTTGCCACCGCCTGCTCATGGTCATGCTCTATATCCGCCACCGGAAGGATATTCCCCAGCCCAAGGCTCAGTGGGATGAATGGCCCATGGTGACCATTCAGCTGCCCATGTTCAATGAGAAATTCGTGGTGGAGGGCCTGCTCAAGAAGGTGACTGCCATTGATTACCCCAAGGATAAGCTCGAAATTCAGATTCTGGACGACTCCACGGATGATACCTACGACCTCTGTCTGCAACAGGTGGAATATTACAAGGCGCAGGGCTTTGATATCGTGTGCCTGCACCGTACCGACCGCACCGGGTTCAAGGCTGGTGCGCTGGAAGCGGCCGATGCTGTGGCCAAGGGTGAGTTCCTGCTGATTCTGGATGCCGACTTCCGCCCGGAGCCGGATATCCTGAAAGTGTGCGTGCCCTATTTCACTGACCCGCAGATTGGCGTGGTGCAGACCCGCTGGGCTCATATCAACCGCAATTACAACCTGCTGACCCGCCTGCAGAGTATTTTCCTGGATGGTCACTTCGCGCTGGAACAGACCTGCCGTAACCGCTCCGGCCGCTTCTTCACTTTCAATGGTACCGCCGGTATGTGGCGTAAGAGCACCATCATCGATGCCGGTGGCTGGGAACACGACACCATCACCGAGGATATGGACCTCTCCTACCGCGCCCAGATGAAAGGCTGGAAGTTCGTATATCTGAACGATTACGAAACCCCCGCTGAACTGCCGGTGGATATGGATGGCTTCAAGGCTCAGCAGCACCGCTGGACCAAGGGCTGCATTCAGGTGTGCCGCAAGATGCTTTTCGATATCTGGCGCTCCAATGCTCCGCTGAAGGCCAAGATGGAGGCTACTACTCACCTGACCTGCAACTACTCCTATCTGGCGCTCATTCTGCTCTGCTTCCTGGTGATGCCCGTCTGCACCGGCATGGTGGCACCCACGGGTGACTGGTCCTGGGATACGTGGCAGATGATGCTGATCACCTTCACGCTCTTCTTCTTTGCCACGGTATCGGTCTGCCTGTTCTATGTGACCGCGGAAATGATTGTGAAGCCGCGCCGCTGGTACATGGTGTTCCCCCTTATCATTCCGCTGCTGGCGCTGGGCGTAGGCATGGCGGTGAATAATGCCAAGGCTGTGCTGGAGGCCATGGCGGGGCAGCAGAGCGAGTTCGTGCGTACGCCGAAGTTCGGAGAATCGCAGCAGGGGGCTCTCTCCATTGAAAAACGAGCCAAAGGATACAAGGCTATCAAATCATTCCTTGTGCCCGTGCTGGAGCTCTGTTTCGCCATCTTCTTCGGCGTGGTGGAATACATCAACTTCTCCCATGGTGACTACCTCACCTTCGTGCTCATGACTCCGTTCCTGGGCTTCTTCTACACGAGCTTCTCTTCCATTGCCCGCCTGATTGACGGCGTGGTGCAGAAACGCCGTGCCGCCGCTGCAGCGAATGCCTGATGAAACAACATTGATATGATGCGCCGGAATTTCAGCTCTGTGCTTCTGCTGCTCCTGGTGGCTGTGCTGTGCAGTGCACTGAGCTCCTGTGCGCGGTTGCGTTCGCAGAAGAAAAAGCTGTATGCGGAGGATATTCCGCCGCAGGCCGTGGTGCGTGATGGCCTGGCTGTGACTCTTTGTGACCAGAAGATTACCCTTTTTCAGGGTGGCAGAAAGGTCAAGGACTACAGCATCAGTTCGTCAAAATACGGCATTGGCAATGTGAACGGCAGCTGCCGCACCCCGCTGGGAATTCATGCAATTTCCCAGAAAAATGGTGCAGGTCAGCCCTCGGGCATGGTATTCAAGGGTTGCAAACCTACCGGTGAAGTGGTGGATGTGGATGCCGCCGGGCGCGACCCGGTGGTTACCCGTGTAATCCAGCTGGCCGGCATGGAGAAAAACAACCGTTCCACGCATAACCGCCGCATCTATATTCACGGAACCCCGGAGGAACGCTATATCGGTCAGCCGGCATCCTATGGCTGCATCCGCATGAAGAGCGATGATATCATGGACCTTTTCGGCTATGTGCACCGCGGCATGCCGGTGGCTATCGAAAGCTGCACCCAGGCTACCTATATGAAGGCAGAGCAGGACCAGACCAAGGGAAGCATCAGGATTCCCAGGGAGGCAATTGCCAAGCTTCCCGTGGATGGCCTGCGCCCCACCCACCGCTATCGCGCCCGCGGCAGCCGCTGGTCCCGCCGCAGTGGTCTGGCTCGCAATTCGAATACCCGTTTCAAGAAGCGCACGGTGCGCAGCAAGAAACCGCGCCTGGCGTTGCGCAAGCGTTCTTCCTGATGCTGTTGGCCCAATCGGGCGCTGTGCTGATATTCGCCCTTGCTCCGCAGGGATGAATGTGATAGAATGCCGCCAACATGAAAATTGCCGTCATAGGAAAAGGTGGGCGCGAGCAGGCTCTGGTAGAGACTCTGGCCGCCAGCCCGTGCAAACCCGAGCTCTACACGTTCCCCGGCAGCGATGCTATCTGCCGCACTGCCACACGCATTGATGCCGATAGCTTTGATTCGCTTATCCAGTGGATGGTGGATAACAAGATTGACCTCTGCGTGGCTGGTGAGGAAAGCTACCTGGTGAAAGAAGATGGCCTGGCCAACCGCTGCGTGGCGGCCGGCATTCCCTGCTGGGGCCCGCAGAAGGAAAGCGCCCAGCTGGAGGCTTCCAAGGAATTTGCCAAGAATTTCCTGCTGCGCCACAACATTCCCACCGGCATGGCCACTGCCGTGGAGAGCAATGATGAAGCGATTGCTGCCATCAATGGTCAGTACCCCACCGTGCTGAAGTTCGATGGCCTGGCAGCAGGCAAGGGTGTGGCTGTCTGCCCGGATGCCGCCAGCGCTGAGGAGTTCCTCAACGAAGTGTTCATCCAGAAGCGTTTCGGTGCTGGTCGCCTGCTGGTGGAGGAATTCCTCACCGGCCCGGAAATCTCCATTTTCGGTGCCATTTGCGATGATAAGTACCTCATTCTCTGCCCGGCGCGCGACTACAAGCGTCTGGAGGTGGGCGATGCCGGCCCCAACACTGGCGGTATGGGGGCTGTGGCTTCCCGCCAGCTGGCTTCTCCGGAACTTCTCAAGACCATCGAGGAAACCATCGTGGCCCCCACGGTGCAGGGCTTGCAGGCCGATGGTCTGCCCTACCGTGGTTTCCTGTATTTCGGCCTCATGCTCACCCCGCAGGGCCCCAAGGTGATTGAATACAACTGCCGCTTCGGCGACCCCGAATGCGAGGCTGTGATGCCCCTGCTGCAGGGTGATCTGGCCACCTTCTGCCTGAACGGCGCCAAGGGTGAATTCACCCCGGAGCTCATTTCCTTCAATGAAGGCTGGAGCATCTGCTGCATTCTGGCCAGCGCCGGGTATCCTGCCTCCTCCCACAGTGGCGACCTGATTTCCGGTCTGGAGGCTTGCGATGCCCGCGTGTTCCACTGCGGCACAAAGCTCACGCCGGAAGGCTGGGTGACCGCCGGCGGCCGTGTGCTGGCCATAGTGGCGCAGGGCGATACGCTCGATGCAGCCCGCACCCGCGCCCATGCCGAGGCTGCAAAGGTGAACTTCGATGGTTCCCAGCGCCGCAGCGATATCGGCTACGCGAATATGTAAGTCGCTCTTTCTTCCCGACACCAGTGCAGCACGCACTGGTGTTTTTCTTTAGAAAAAACATGACCATGAACGAACAATCTGCTGAATTCCTGAGCGAATACCTGGAAACACCCGCTCCCACCGGGCTGGAAATGGATGCCCAGCGCCTGTGGGCGGACTATATCAAACCCTACACGGATGAAGTGCAGTGCGATGCCTATGGCTCCACCTGGGCACTGCTGCGCGCCGCGGGTAAGGATGCCCCCACATTGATGCTCGATGCTCATGCCGATGAAATCGGATTCTCAATCCGTTACATTGACGAGAACGGCTTTGCCCGTGTGGAACGCGTGGGGGGAAGCGATGTGGCGATTGTCCGTGGCCGCCGCATCCGCTTTCTGGGCACGGATGGCGAGGTGATTGGTATCACCGGCAACACGGCCATTCATCTGCGTGGTGGCGCTGCGGATGAAAAGGCACCTAAGCTGCATGAACTTTACGTGGATTTTGGCTGCGATTCCCGCGAGGAGGTCGAGGCTCTGGGACTGCGTGTGGGCAGCGTGGGTGTGTATTGTGATGGGCCGCTGATGCTCAATGATGGCCGCCGCCTGGTGTGCCGCGCGCTGGATGACCGCCTGTGCGGTTTCATTCTGGCAGAGGTGGCCCGTACCCTGGCAGAGCGTGGTATCAAGCCTGCCTGGAATGTTGTGTTTGCCAACACGGTGCAGGAGGAAATAGGCTGTGTGGGCGCTGGCATGCTGGCTTTCCGCCTGCAGCCGGATGCCGCCATTTGCCTGGATGTGACCCATGCCACCGACTCCCCCGGTCTGGATAAAGGCCGCTATGGTGATGTGCGTCTGGGAGCTGGCGGTTGTCTGAGCTATGGCCCGGTGTGCCACCCTAATGTGAATGCCCGCCTGGAGCTGCTTTCCTTTGAGCAGGAAATTGCCATGCAGCGCGAAACGACCGGACGCGCCACCGGCACCAATACCGACCAGGTATACCGCTCCCGCAGCGGTGTGCCCGCCACGTGTTTCTCCCTGCCGCTGCGCTATATGCACAGTCCGGTGGAAACAGCTGATATGCGCGATGTGCAGAGCTGTATTGACCTGCTGGTGGCCTTTGTGGCTTCGCTGAAGCCGGAGGACGATTTCCGCCACCGCCTGTAAGCGCTTGTTCCAATATGAAAGAGCCGGATCCCCTGCTGGGGAATCCGGCTCTCTGCGTGTGTGGGGAAAGATTACTTGGAAACGTTGAAGCGGAATTCGACCACGTCGCCATCCTGCACCACGTATTCCTTGCCTTCGATGCGCAGCTTGGCCTGCTCCTTGGCTTTTGCCAGGGAGCCGCATGCCACCAGGTCCTCATAGGCTACCACCTGGGCGGCAATGAAGCCGCGCTCAAAGTCGGTGTGGATGACCCCGGCTGCGCGGGGGGCTTTGTCGCCGGCGTGGATGGTCCAGGCCTTGGTTTCCTTCACGCCGGTGGTCAGGTAGGTGCGAAGGCCCAGCAGATGATACACGGCGCGGATGAGGTCGCTCACGCCGGAATCCTCCACGCCGATATCGTTGAGGTATTCGCGGGCTTCGGCGGGGTCGAGCTCGGAGAGTTCTTCCTCAATGCGGGCGGAGATGACGATGGCTTCGGCATTGTGGTGCTCGGCCACATACTTGCGCACGGCGGATACATAGGGGTGAGAATCCGGGTCTTTCACGGCATCGGCCAGCTCTTCTTCGCTCACGTTGCAGGCAAAGATGCTTTTCTTGTCGGAGAGCAGGAAGAAGCTGCGCAGCAGCTTGCGCTCGTCATCAGAAAGCTCCAGGGTGATGGCGGGGTTTCCGGCATCCAGGTGGGGCAGCAGCTTTTCAATGAGCGCCACTTCGGCCTTGGCTTCCTTATCGCCGCCGCGGGCTTTCTTGATGCGGTTCTCCTTGCGCTTCTCCATGGCGGCCAGATCGGCCAGGATGAGTTCGGCGTTGATGATTTCGATATCGCGCACCGGGTCTACAGAGCCGAGCTCGTGAATGATATCATCGTTTTCAAAGCAGCGTACCACCTGTACGATGGCATCGGTCTCGCGGATATTGGAGAGGAACTTGTTGCCCAGGCCTGCGCCTTCGGCTGCACCTTTCACCAGGCCTGCGATGTCCACAAACTCAATGGCGGCGGGTACCACGCGTTCGCTCTTGCTCATTTCGGCCAGCACGGCCAGGCGTTCATCGGGCACTTCCACCATGCCCACGTTGGGGTCGATGGTGCAGAAGGGATAGTTGGCCGCCTCTGCCTTGCGGGAGCGGGTGACGGCATTGAACAGTGTGGATTTGCCTACATTCGGGAGACCTACGATACCTGCCTGTAACATAACGCGCCCATTCTACACTAAGAGCCGCAGCCGGGAAAGCCTAATCTTTGCCACCATGCAGGATTCGGCGCATTTCCGCCACACTGGTGCAGCGGCGGAGCTGGTATTCCTGCTCTGCGGTGAAATCAGAGTAGCAGAAGGCCAGGTATTTCTTCATGCGGTTGCAGTGGCCCTTTTCGGTTCGTTTGTGGAGCAGAACGCGCCCGGTTTCTTCGATGAGGATATCGTAGTAGAGCTGCATTTCGTCCTGCGTGGGGGAAGGGCCGCCGCGCAGCTGGCGGAAAAGGTAGGGATTGCGCACTGCACCCCGTCCCAGCATCAGCCCCGCGGCTCCGGTCTGCTGCAGGCAGGCGGTGGCCTGTTCCGTAGTGCCGATGTCGCCGTTGGCCAGCACCGGGCAGGGGAGGTGTTTCACTGCCTGCTGCACGTATGAGAAATCGGGTGTGCCGCCGTAGAGCTGTCTGCGGGTGCGGGCGTGAATACCCACTTCATCAGGCGTGGCGGCTGCCAGGCAGTCGAGTATGCGGGGGAATTCGGCGGCGGCATCTTCCCAGCCCAGGCGGCATTTCACACTGAAGCTCCCGGCGGGCAGCATGCCGCGCAGGCTGTGGAGCACCTCTGCAAAGCGGGGTATATCGCGCAGCAGCCCGGCGCCGGCGCCGTGGCGGTTCACCAGCGGGGAGGGGCAGCCGGCATTCAGGTTGATGCCTGCCACACCAGGGCGGTTCAGCAGAAAGGCGGCATCGCGCAGCAGGGGGGTGGCTTCACTGCCGGCCAGCTGGGCCAGGATGGGAACGCCGGTTTCGTTCTCATCGATGCAGCGCAGGTTGTGCTCGGCCAGAGCGCAGGTTGTGGTGGTGCTGCGGAAGTACGCCGTCAGAAACACATCGGGCAGGGAGCCGATGCGGTGCAGCGTGCGCATGAATGCCATATCGGTGACATCCTGCATGGGGGCGAGCGCCAGTTTCATGAGCTCATGCTAACATGTTGACCCCGGCTTGGCAAGCGGGATTCGTGTGCCCCGGGCGTAGTGTGTCAGAATGTGCCTCCGGAATCGGAATGAGCTTGACAAATAGGCCGATTGCAGGCATAAATGCCAAGACATACCAGCATGCGCGGCTGTGTGCCGCGATACAGACCTCCATTCCGATTATGAAACGTAAATTCATCATGCTTGTGATAGCCGCCATGGCTGTTACTTCGTGCACTAATTCGCCGGATGAACTGGCCCAGATGGCTACGGGCTATGCTTTTGCGCGTCCTAAGAACAAGATGAATGTGACTGAGGCTGTGAGTGTGGGGCAGTGGGATGTGCCTTATGGGCTGGATGGCCCCCGCCGCATTGTGATTGATACGGAGCTGCAGCAGGCGCACTACTACATTGCTGGCCGCCGCGTGGGCTGGAGTACCATTTCATCCGGCAAGGCAGGCACAGCCACCCCCAAGGGTGTGTTCCCCATTCTGGCCAAGGATGATGACCATGTTTCTTCCACTTACGGCAGTATTGTGGATGCTGATGGTAATACTCTGGTGGCTGATTACACGAAGGGAGAGCCTATCCCCCCCGGTGGCATTTACAAGGGGGCCCCGATGACCCACGGCATGCAGCTGACCTGGAGCGGAATCTGGATGCACGAGGGTCTGGTGACCTCAGCCCCGGAAAGTCACGGGTGTATCCGCCTGCCTAAACGAATGGCCAAGATTTTCTTCGATAATACGCCGGTGGGTACACCGGTGGAGATTAAGTAATCATGAACGCTTCATTGAACAAGTGGCTCCGGGTTGTTACCGCTGCAGTGTTGCTGGCTTCCTGCCAGCAGCAGGCACCACTGCCGCAACGCGTCACCCCGATGCCGGAGGCTGTCACGCCGTATGAGCGCTTTGTGAGCAGCAGTAAGGCATATCCCACGGTGATGGAAATTTACCTGGATGATGCCTTGCTGAAAGAGGCTGATTCCAGGAGCCGCATCGTCATCTGTCTGGATCAGCAGCGTGGCCGTCTGTATGTGAACGGCAAGGTGGCGGCCGACTGGCCTGTTTCTACCGGGGCCGATTCCCACCTGACCCCCACCGGGCATTTCCGCGTGCGTTTCAAGGAGAAAGAACACTATTCCAACCGCTACGGCAAGATGTATGATGCCAGCGGTAAATGCATTGATAACAATGCGGACGTATTCACGCAGCCTATCCCTGAAGGGGGGCGTTTCGATGGATCTCCCATGCCGAACTGGATGCGCCTGACCTACGATGGTATCGGTATGCACACCGGCAAGGTGAAAGCCGGGCGTCGTCTGTCCCACGGCTGCATCCGCCTGCCGCATGTGGTTTCCACCATGCTCTTTGATATTGTGAAGATTGGCAGCCGGGTAGTGATTAACCAGGAGGTGGAGCCGGAATACCCGGTGAATGCCATTCTGGCACGCCGGGATCTGGAGGCGGCTGATTCTTCCCAGCAACCGGAGCCGGAGGAGCTGTGGTATACTCCCGTAGCGGAGTGAGAACGCTCTGTATCTGCTTGACCGCTGCCGTCCAACGGTGTAAAGTAGACTCATGCTGAATAGAGATTTGCTTGAGCGCTGCAGCAATGCAGCGGGTGTTTCCGGCTTCGAGGGCAATGTGCGTGCCCTGGTTGCAGAGGAGCTGCAGGATTGCTGCGATATCACAGAGACGGTGGCAGGGAATCTGGTGTGCCAGATGAAGTCGGGCGGCGATGGTCCCGTGGTGGCGCTGCTGGCTCATATGGATGAGATTGGCTTTATGGTGCAGGGGGTGACCCCGGATGGTTTTCTTCTGATTGTGCCGCTGGGTGGCTGGTGGAACCACACTCTGCCGAGCCAGCGGGTGCTGGTGCATACGCGCGATGGCCGCCGGATTCCCGGGCAGATTGGTACACGCCCACCGCATCTGTTGCCGGAGGGTTTGCGGAAGCAGGTGATGGATACCGAGTCACTCTTCATTGATATTGGAGCTTCAAGTGCTGAGGAAGTGGCAGCCTGCGGCATCCGCATCGGCTGTGCGGTAACGCCGGATGTGGCTTTGCAGCCGCTGGAGGTTCCGCACCGCTGGATGGGCAAGGCTTTTGACAACCGCGCCGGGGTCTACTGCATGATTGAGGTGATGCGGCGCCTGGCTGGCGAGAAACTGGATTGCACGCTCCAGGCTATTGGTACTGTGCAGGAGGAAGTGGGTACCCGCGGAGTCCGCGCACTGGAACAGACCCCGGATCTGGCCATTGTACTGGAGGGACCGCCTGCAGATGATACTTACGGGCAGAGCAGCGTGTGCCGCCAGGGGGTACTGGGCAAGGGGGTGCAGGTGCGCCTGTATGACCCCACCAATATCACTCCGCCTGCGCTGGCTGATACGGTGTTGGAGCTGGCAGAAGCAGCCGGAATTCCCTGCCAGCCCACGGTGCGCCGCACGGGCGGGACGGATGCCGCTGCCAGTTACCCTCAGTGGTATGGCTGTCCGGCTGTCGTGTTCGGCGTGCCGGTGCGCTACATCCACTCACACAATGGTATTCTGGATGACCGCGATCTGGAGGCTTGTATTGAGTTGACCTGTGCCCTGGTGCGCAATGTGAGCAGATGAGCACACCACACCGGGCAGATTGGGTGGATTGCGCCCGCACGCTGGCTATGTTCTGCATTGTCTGGCTGCATGCAGATGCGGCGCCGGACTGGCTGGGCAGGGTAGTGGGCGGTGCTATTGCCTTGTTCTTTCTACTGGCGGGCTATTTCATGCCCCGGGGGGCGGCGGCGGTGGCAGACCGTACCTGGCGGCTGGCTCTGGCCTGGGTGCTGTGGTCGCTGCTCAGTCTGGGGCTTATGGCGGTGGCCAGTCCGGATTTTGAGTTCAGCTGGCAGCGCTGCCTGGGCTGGGGAGAGGCTGCTTACAATACGCCACTGTGGTTTCTGAAAACGCTGGTGGCGTATCAGCTGGTGCTGGTGGCTGGCATGCTGTTGCGGGTGCTGCCTCGTTACCGGTGGTTATTGGTGCTGCTGTTTGCGCTGGGGAGTTATACGACATCTCCGGCGCAGTATGCCGCCATCCGCTTTGATTATTTCTGGATATTCCTGCTGGGCTTTGCTCTGCGTGATGTGGAGCTGGAGCGATTGCATGCATTTCTGGAACAGCATGCCCGGGTCTGTCTGCTGGCGGTGGTGGTGCTGCTGGTGCAGCCGGTTTTACTGGCGGCCGGGGCTCAGTCTGCCGGTTTGCCGTGGCGGCATTGCAACCTGCCGGTGGCTGCGCTGGCATTCATGCTGAATTTCCTGCTGCTCGGGGTGCTGCTTGCCCGGTATCTGCCGCGCCTGGCGGGTGCATTGGCGGTCTGCGGGCGCTGGATGCTGTTTGTCTATGCGGCTCATTCCTTTGTGCTGGCTCCGCTGTATGGCGGGTGGAACCCGCGCTGGCTCTGGAATATATGGGTGCCGCTGCTGGCGCTGCCGCTGCTCACCTGCACGGGCTGGGGACTGGCGCGGCTGTGCCCGCGTATCATGGCGGTGCTGCTTGGCCGGCGCTGCAAGTGAAAGCTGTTGACCTGAGAGGCAAAACAGGGTATGATAGCGCTCACATGTACGAGCAACTCTACTCCCGCATTCAGCAGTGCAGCACCATTGGGGTGACTTCTCATTTCCGGCCGGATGGCGATGCCATTGGCTCTACCCTGGCGCTGGGGCTTGCTTTGCAGGCCATGGGCAAGAAAGTGTATATGTGGAATGAGGACGGCGTGCCTGCCCGCTACGCTTTTCTGGAGGGTGCGGAGCAGATTCTGCCCTTGCCGGAAGAGGTGCCGGCTGATCTGGAGATGCTTATCTGCGTGGATACCGGGGATTGGAAGCGCCTGGGTGATGTGTCGCAGCGTTTGTTTGCGGAGTTTCCGCTGATTGTCAATATCGACCACCACGGTACCAATACGCGCTACGGGCATGTGCAGGTGATTGAGCCGGAGACGGCTGCCTGTGCGTTTGTGCTGTTTAATATCCTGCGCGAATGGGGGGTGGAGCTTACCCGCCCGATGGCAGATGCTTTGTATGTGGGCATCAGCACCGATACGGGGTCATTCCAGTATGGCAGTACTACTCCCGCGGTGATGCATGCTGCGGGCGAGTTGCTGGCTGCCGGGGTGGATGTGGCCGATGTGAACCGCCGAGTGTATCAGGAGGTGCCGTACACCGCCCTGCTGATGCAGCGCGAGGTGCTGAATAACATGGTGGTGGAGGCTGACGGTCAGCTGGCCCATTATTCGATGCCCGGTGGTCGCAAGGCAGAGCTGGGGGTGGGGCTGGAAGATACGAAGGATCTGGTGGATGTGGTGCGTGTGCTGCAAGGGGTGCGTGCTGCGTTGATTTTCGAGGATCTGGAGGATGGCCGCATCCGCGTGTCGCTGCGCAGTAAGGATCCGGCTGTGAATGTGGCGGCCATTGCTTCCCGATTCGGCGGCGGCGGGCATGCCATGGCTTCGGGGATCCGCATGCGCGGCACATTGGAGGATTGCCGCGCTCAGGTGCTGGCTGCTACCAGAAAGGAGCTGGGCTATGAGTGATGCGTCTCCCAGCGGGGTACTCCTGGTGGATAAAGACCCCGGCTTTACTTCGCACAATGCGGTGGCTCTCTGCCGCCGGATTCTGCAGACGAAGAAGGTGGGCCATTGCGGCACGCTGGATCCCATGGCTACCGGTATGCTGATTGTAGTGATTGGCAAGGCCACGAAGATGCAGGATTTGCTCATGTGCGAGGATAAGGTCTATACCGCCACCATGAAGCTGGGGGTGGAGACCAACAGCCAGGATGCCGATGGCGAGGTGGTGGC